>JBOHQX010000299.1:0-21001 GCA_050732395.1 bacterium | reverse complement strand
GCCCTATACGGTCCAATCACAGAGTTCTATCTCAACCTGGTCACCCGCGATTCCCCAAACGTGGGACGAGCAGGCCCTGGCTTCGTTGGAAGTGCCTCTGGCGGAATCGGAATTCTCCCCGCAACATATTTCGGCGGGCTATTACTACGGCATTCCGGTACGCCCCATTTACAAAAATTATCCCATCTACACGCCGGAGCGAGAGCCGCCTGGTTATATCGCGTGGCTCAAGCAGCAGAAGCCTGAGATTGCATTCGATGCAGCAAAATTGACAACGGAGGAAGATTGGATCAAAGCCGGCGAGCTGGTGTTTGAAGCGCCCATTGTGTATGGCTCGCTCTTCATTCCGGTCTCAGATCATCTCTATGTTAGAGATTCGGCGTGGTATCAAAGCGTCAATCCGCCGGTTGCCAAAGATGGCACGGTGCCGTTTCTGCGCTACGTGATTCGCGAGCAGGGCAAGGTCGAGATCGGGCTGATTTCCTGCGGCATGTGCCACTCCCGTGTGATGCCGGACGGCTCGATCATCAAGGGCGGCCAGGGCAATTTTCCTTTCGATCGCGCGTTTGCGAATGATCTTCGTCAAGGCATGCAAGATGTGGGGGCTGCGCGTGCAGTGGAGCGCGTGCTTTTTGCGTCGCCCTGGCTCAAGCCCGATCCTCATGCGCAAATCGATTCGAGGTCGCAGGAAGAAATTGCTGCGCTGCATGAAGTCGTTCCTGCGGGAATCGCGGCGCGCCATGGTAGCAGCCCGATGATACCCGTCAAAATACCCGATCTGTTCGATATTCGAGACCGCAAATACTTTGACGCCACCGGATTGGTCCAGCATCGTGACCTGGGCGATCTGATGCGTTATGCGGCGCTCAATCAGGACGGCGATTTTCTCGCCAGGCATGGCGATTTCATGCCGCAAGAAGCGTTCGGCAAAATACCGGTTGATCCCGCCAAATACGAGGGCGGCCGCTACAGTGACGAGCAACTCTATGCGCTCGCGCTTTATGTTTGTGCGCTCAAGCCGCCGCCGAATCCCAACAGATTTGATGCACTTGCGGCGGCTGGCGAACAAATATTTGAACGGGAAGGGTGCACCGGTTGCCACACGCCACCGCTTTTTACCAACAACAAGTTGACGCCCGCGCGCGGTTTCAAAGTTCCGCCTGAGCATGACAAGGAATTTGATATCAAAAATGTTTGCGTAAACACGAACGCCGATCTCGCGCTGAGAACCCGGCGCGGCACCGGATACTACAAAGTCCCTTCGCTCCGTCATGTTTGGGCCCGCGGCCCGCTGGAACACAGTGGCTCCGTGGCGACGCTCGAAGATTGGTTCAATCCCGATCGCGTGTACGATGATTACCTCCCTACCGGCTTTCGAGGCCATGGCGTCAAAAGCCGTGCGGTGGAAGGCCATCCCTACGGACTCGAGCTTTCCAAAGAAGATCGGCAAGCTCTGATCGCATTCTTAAGAACGCTGTGAGTGCAAAAGCATGGGAAAGTGAATCTGAGCGAGTACCGGCAAAACCATTTTTCACGACAAAATTTTCGAAAAGCTTGGCGCCGGCGTTGTTCAGCGCAGAGATCATTTTTGTCTTATCGGGAAATTTGATTCTTGAAGGCTGCGAGGTTATATTTCAACGGAAGTTGAGGTGGCGTAAAGTTTAGAACATACACGTCAACGCAAAACCGAACGGAGGAAGAAGTGAAAATCAACACACGCTCAATACCTGCGATGGCTCTCATCACTGCCGCGCTGCTCTATTCCTGTACGAGCCCGCAAGCTGAAAATAACACCTATCTTGAGCCCACCGAGCCGGGAGTCCAAAGTGGCGGGGTGAAAACGATTCCGGTGCAAACGCCGAGCGGAACATTCAAGGTCTGGACAAAACGAATTGGCAACAATCCCGGGATCAAGCTGCTTCTCCTTCATGGCGGTCCGGGCGCCACGCACGAATATTGGGAGTGTATGGAGAGTTTTCTTCCCAAAGAAGGAATTGAATTCATCTATTACGACCAGCTCGGCTCGGCGTATTCCGACCAACCCCAAGACACCAGCTTGTGGAATCTTGGCCGTTTTGTCGAGGAACTGGAGCAAGTGCGCAATGCCTTGGGGCTGAATCATGACAACTTTTATCTGCTGGGCCACTCCTGGGGAGGCATACTGGCGATGGAATACGCGCTAAAGTACCAGCAGCATTTGAAAGGGTTGATCATCTCCAACATGATGGCTAGCGCTCCCCAGTACGATATCTATGCCGCAGACGTTTTGGCGAAACAGATGGACCCGGCGGTGGTAGCTGAAATCAAGGCCATTGAAGCGAAGGGCGATTTTCAGAATCCTCGCTACATGGAGCTGCTGATGCCGAACTTTTACAACAAATTTATTTGCCGCCTGCCATTGGAAGAGTGGCCGGACGCCGTGCTGAGGACCTTCAATAAGCTGAATAACACCATCTATGTAACGATGCAGGGGCCCAGTGAATTCGGCGTCTCGGGCAAGCTAGAGCGGTGGGACATCAGCCAGGAGTTGAGTAAGATCGCCGTACCGTCATTGGTCATTGCCGCGCAACATGACACCATGGATCCCGCTCATATGAAGTGGATCTCCGAACAAGTCCAAAACGGCAGCTACCTGCTGTGTGAAAACGGCAGCCACATGTGCATGTGGGACGATCAGCAGCGCTACATGAGCGGATTGATTCAATTCATCCGGGCGGTGGAGCGCGGCGAGAAGAAAGCGATTTTCTAATTCTGATGAGGGTGCTGGTCGGATTTTCGCGCAGATTGGTGCTGAGGGCGGCAATGATGGTTGTTGCAGCGACGCGATTACCGACATCGTTTTGGACGATGACAGCGGGTCGTTGCCCGGCCTGCTCACTGCCACGAGCAGGGTTGAAATCTACCAACCAAATTTCACCACGTTTGGGATGAGCCATTTCGTTCCCCCGAGGAAAAAACTGGAAGCGCGGCTTGAGCAAAAGCCGACGTTTCCTCGTTATCCGTAAGATAGCCCTTCTCTAACTCCCATTCCGCATGCAAAAGCCGGAGTGCCTCAGCGATGATTTCATCACGCCGAACTCTTCTTTGCGGAAGTCACTTACTCCGTTCGCAGCGCCTCCACAATCTTCATGCGCGACGCGCGCGTCGACGGCAGAAAGCCTCCCACCACACCCATGATCACGGAAAAAATCAATGCTTGTACGACGATCGCCGGCGAGAGTTTGAAGCTGAACGCCAGCTCCGAGAATGTGTTCCAATTCGTTGTAGAAATCGTGAGAAATTGCAACAGCGAGGACAGCAAAATGCCGATGATCCCGCCGAGCAATCCCAGCAAAATGGCTTCGATCAAGAACGCACTGAGCACGCTGCGCCGGCGAAAACCCAATGCGCGCAACGTGCCGATTTCGTTGGTGCGATTGGACACCGCCGCATACATCGTAATCATCGCCCCGATCATTGCGCCGAAGCTGAAAATGAAAGTGACCACAGTGCCGAGCACGTTGATGAAAATGCTCATGAACTTTGATTGCTCGTCATAATATTGCTTCTCGCGCTTGACGTCTACAACCATACGCGGGTCGTTTTCCAGTCTCTGTTTGAGCGTCTCGAAATCGCCGGCGCTCTTTAGGCGCACGGTAACGGAAGAAAACACCGGACGCCGCCAGGCGGGCATGATCACCTCCACGTCGCCCCAGATTTCGGAATCAAAGCCGGTACGGCCGCCGTCGAAAATGCCGACGATTTTCCAATCCGTGCCGCCCATGCGTAGGGTGCCGTCGATGTCGCAATTCTGAAAGCGCTGCTGAATCGATTTGCCAACGATCAATTCCTGCATGCCGGTGCCGTACATGCGGCCGGCCACGAGCTTCACTTGTTGCGCGCGCAAATCCAACGCCTGCGGAGAAACGCCGCGCACCACGACGTTTGTAGGCTCGTTGCTGCCGCGCTTTGGCAGTGAAATCAATACCACGGCATCGCTCGTCGCCAGCGGCTTGGCCTCGTTATTCAGAGCCACTTCGGGTTGAGTTTCGACGATGTTGGCCTGATCACGAGTGATCGTACTTTGCACTTCGGCTTGCGAGGAACGGCGGATGACGATAGCGTTGTCATCGACACCGGTCGACACCAAAGTCTCGCGCAAGCCTTCCGATAACATCAGCGCCGCCACAAACACGAAAACAACCAGAGCCACGCCGAGTAAAGTGAGTGCGGTCGTCAAACGCCGCGTCCAGAGATTGCGGTAGCTGTAACTGGAAGGGATTTTCATATGCCTTTTGATGTTTGTGTATCATAATGGTGGTCCGTTGATAGTAGATAGTAGATAGTAGATAGTGAATAGTGGATAGTGTGAATTTTAGATGAATTGCCAAGGGTATTCCCACGATCCACCATCAACGATCCACCTGCCTCTCACGCCACCCGATGCAGCCCATCCGCGATACGCATGTTCGCCGCGCGCCAAGCTGGGAAGAGCGCGGCAAACACTCCGACGAGCAGGGCGGACAGTAGCGCCAGGATGATGGTGATATTCTTCAGTTCAAATACTGGAAAAAAATTGCCGAGGTTCGAGGTCAGGAACGCCGCAAAACCGTTGCAAACATAAACCATCAACCCGAGCCCGAGCACAAATCCACCCAAGGCAATGAGCAGGGACTCACCGCCGATCAAGCTGATGAGGTGGAGTGGCCGAAAGCCCAGCGTTTTCAGCACGGCGTACTCCGACATGCGCTCGCGCGCGGTCATGGCCATGGTGTTCGCCAACACCAGCAAGACGATGAACACGACCACGAAGGAAATCGCCTGCATGGCCGTCAAAATCGCGCCGGACATGGAAACAAAACTCTGTTGGAACGCACGCTCGGTTTCGGTTTTGGTTTCGGCAAAGCTGTTTTTAAACATGGCATCGACGGCGTCTGAAATGGCGGCAGGATTGGCTTGATTATCGATTAACAACATGTACCAGCCGACGTTATCGGCCTGGCCGGGTGAAAGCTCGCGCACCTTCTCGTTCAAATATTCCCAATGCATTAAAAATTGCGTTTCATCCGTGCTAGGCTGCGCGCCGGTATAAATTCCGCGCACGATAAATTCCCACTCACCGTAATAAATCGTGCCAGTGAGCGTCACCGCCTGCCCCAGTTTCCAGCCGAAGCGATCGGCGAGTTTCTTCCCGACGATGCAAGCGTTCCGCTCTTTGAGATACTCCTGCTTTTGCTCGACTGGGACGACGAATTCCGGATACATCTCCAAGTAAGCATTGTCGATGGCAAAATTAGCGAAGAAATTGTTGGGATCGCCATAATACGCACCCACCCAATTGCCATAGCCGACGGACTTCACACCGGGGACTTTCGCCAACTGCTCACGATACGCCAACGGCAAAGGTTGAATCAACGATACGGCACTGCGCGTGACCAGACGATTTTGCGCTGAAGCTTCGACGCCCGCATACCACGAGCTGATGACAGTGCGGATCAATCCGAACGCCAACAAGGCGACGGCGATGCCCAGCATGGTCAAAACCGAACGCAACTTGTGACGCATCGCGTTTTTGAGAATCAACATGAAAATTTTCATACCAATTCACCCTTGTCCAAGTGCCGCACGACGTGCGCCTTTTCGGCAGCGCGCTGATCGTGCGTGACCATGATGATCGATTTTTTGAATTCTCTGTTCAATCGCTCCAACAAATTCAAAATTTCCGTGGCGGAGTTCTTGTCCAAGTCGCCCGTGGGCTCGTCGGCGACGATCAACGTGGGATCGCTCACGATCGCGCGCGCAATCGCGACACGTTGCTGCTGCCCACCTGAAAGTTGTTTGGGATAATGATCCAGGCGATCGCTCAAGCTCACGACGTTGAGTGCGATCTTCACGTTTTCCTCACGTTTTTGCTTGGAAAGCTTGGTCAGCAGCAGAGGCAATTCGACGTTTTCATATGCCGTAAGTACGGGAATCAAGTTGTAGAATTGAAAAATGAAGCCGATGTGATGCGCCCGCCATTCCGCCAATTGCGATTCTGACAACGTCGTGACTTCGTCATTCGCGACTTTGATCGAGCCCGCATCCGGACGATCGATGCCGGCGATCAAATTCAACAACGTCGATTTGCCCGAGCCCGAGGGCCCCATTAACGCCAAAAACTCTCCCGCCGGAACATCGAGATTGATATCCTCCAGCACCGGAATTTTCAAGCTGTCACGACTGTAGGCTTTCGAAACGTTGCGCACTTCGACGATATTCATTTGGGATTTGGTCCTTTCCTCAGGATATGAATTGAAACGGACTTTGCTCAATGATCTGTAATCGTGTAACGTGTAAAGTGTAACGTTTAATACGATATGATTTA
Organism: bacterium; assembly: GCA_050732395.1. Lineage (GTDB taxonomy): Bacteria > Zhuqueibacterota > Zhuqueibacteria > Zhuqueibacterales > Zhuqueibacteraceae > JBIOXB01. The sequence goes on along the minus strand of JBOHQX010000299.1, from coordinate 14,655 downwards.
TCGGGCGTTTTTGTGCCTGCTCTCTGTGCTTTTTATGAGCTTGGCCAGCATTTGAATGACCCGGATAAACTCATTTCTCAGTTTCTGATGTTCATCTTTCGAGAGAGTATCCAAAGAGCAGGCCAATGCGAGAATCGGAACACACTCTCGCGCCGAATTGTACGAGTATTTGTAGTGGCGTTTCTTGAGCAAGCGAGAGTCCTGTCCACTCCCTTCGGCCAAATTCGTGAGAATCGACAAAGCCGCGTGCCGAAGCTGGTCGCCGAGAGATGACTGAAGAAGCCTTCTGAATTTCAGGCTGCGTAAGAACACTTCGCGGTTCAATCTAAAAGCCTGCTGATATGTCTCCAAGCGTTCAAAATCAAATCGAACCTTTGCCGAATCAATCTTTCCCCTCCATAATTAGTTTAGTTATGGAACCAAGAACTTGTTCTACACCTTACACGTTACACTTTACACGCCTCCCCTACTTCACCTTCACCTTCGTCCCCGTTTCCAAATCCTGCGGCGGATTGATCACCACTCTGTCGCCCACCGCTACGCCGCTGGTGACCTCGCGCAACGAGCCGAAAGTTTGGCCCAGGGCCACTGGGGTTTCTGCCACCGTATCATCACGCAAAACAAAAACGACTTTTTGGCCGTTGCGGTCGGCGAGTGCAGCAATCGAAACCACGGTTTTTTTCTCGCTGTTCATACTCGCCGCTTCGGCGCGTTGCGAAAGGAAAGTGACCTTTGCGCTCATCTCCGGCAACACGCGATCGTCACGCTGCAGGAATTTGATTTTGGTCATGACTGTGGCTTTGGCGCGATCGGCGGTCGGCACGATTTTGCCGACTACGGCCGGATAGCGCGTGTTGGGATAGGCATCCAGCACGATCTCGCACGGTTGCTCCGATTTAATGCGCTCGATGTTCGATTCCGATACGTCTGCTTCGACTTCGAGTGAAGACATATCCGCAATGGTGACCACCGCCGCGCGTGACGTACTGGAGGCGCCAAAGGGCGCGACGATTTCGCCGACGTCCGCATTTTTGGTGAGCACGGTGCCGTCGAACGGCGCGCGAATATTCGTGTTATCCACGGAGATTTCCGCATTCTTCACGGTGGCCTGGGCCACACCGATGGCAGCTTCACTAGCGGCCACATTCGCCTGCGCACTCCGGTAACGCGCTTCCGCTGCATCGAAATCGGAGCGCGGCACCATTTGTTCGACGACCAGTTTCTGCATGCGTTCGTAATGCACGGTCGCATCGGCCAGCTCCGCCTTGACGCTTTCCAGGTTGGCGCGCGCATATCTCAGGTTCGCTTGCGCTTGCATTAACGAGGCGCGCACATCGTTGTCTTCAATGCGCGCGAGAATTTGCCCTTGATTCACGCGATCGCCTTCTTCCACGCCGAGATAAATCAATAACCCGGTGGCTTTGGAAGCGACAGAGGCTCGGTGCTGCGCCACGACATAGCCGCTTGCCGTGAGCACGGCGTCAGCTTGTGAAGGTGAGATCGCGTTGATCGTGTAAGCTTCAACCTCAACACTCGAGCTCAATGCACCGCGAAACCAGAAGAATAGAACTCCGATAACTGCCAGTGCTGCGACACCCAGCACATAAAACCAGGTTCGGTTGCCAGTACTGGCTTCAACTGAAGATTTGCTACTACGATCAATGCGCAGTTTTGACAAGTCGGATAAATTATCTGCCATGAGAATAGCCTCGCCCTCGTGAAAAGTCTCTATGAAAATGGCAGAATGATTGCCCGGCAGAATAATTGTTTTGAAAATTATTCTGCCGGGCAATCATTCTGCCATCGATTATTTGCCTCTGGCCAAACCTAAACACGGCTTGTGACAACCCTATGTCAGTAGCGTCATAACAAAAATCCCACCTGATAATAGTCAAAATCCGTATCACCGTCAAGAGGTTACCACCACAGAGGAACAGTGTTCAGCTTTCATACCCGGTCAAACAGACTGAACGAATGCCAATACCACAACCCCGCCGCAGCAGCACAGAGCAAATGCCAAAGCGCATGTCCTTGCAGCCAGCTTTCGGGCAGGCAGAGGATTTTGTTGATATCCAATATCCAAACAAAAAAAGCAACGACAAGCGTAGCCAAGGCCGCGAGTAGAAATTTTGTACTCGCCTGTACGCGCCGCACCTTTCGCGAAAGATACTCGGGGATCAAGGTTGCAAAAATCAAAATCGCAAAAAGATAGCGCCGATACTGCGGCCAATAGATCAACGTTGAAGCGAGCAGGATATTCAGCAGAGGATATGCGACAACAAAAACTTTCCGAACGAACAAAGAGATTTTAGAAAAGTTGTACAGCAAAATAAAACTCGCCAACAGATACATGCCCATCAAATCGAGAAATTGCCCCACAAACGTGAGCGAGGCGTGATAAAATGCGCTACCCAGGCCGACGAGAATCAGCGCGAAACCGTATAGCCCGCACGACATGGGTTGATGGATTATTGGATCGCTGGATTTTGAGGGGAGGGTTGCGGCTGGATAGTTCCGCCGGGAAATCATGATCATCAAACCCACCCAGACGAAGCCGCAAGACGACCAGGTGTTTGCCGGTTGTGCGATCGCTCCGGGGCGGATGGCTTCGCAAAAGCAGCGGTCGGGCATGCATGTCGACGGCTTCCATTTCGACCAAGAATAGTCAATGCGACTCAACGCAAAAGCGCCGGCCAACATTAAAAGAAGAACACCAACGGCTAGCAGAGGAATAGTATTCCCATTACCCATGGTGCCTAAAGTTTCTATGCTGCAGGAAGCGCTTCAGCTTTCAGCCTGATTCAAAATTGGGCTGGTGCACTGTTACCTTAATTTTTGTAGTCCCGACTCATAGGGGTCACTGTCGAAGCCATTAAATTCAGAGGTTGCAACAATGCCCCACAAAGAGGCAGGGCTTCGAAATCAACGTAACAGTGCACTAGTCCTCGATTGATGGTGAAGTCTTTGCAAAAAAGCAAAAACATTCGACCCACAAGGGTGGGACAAAGGCGCAAAGAATCGCAAGGAAAATCTCTGCGTAATCTCTGCGCAGTCTTTGCGTGAAACATAAGCTCTGTGCACAACAAACAGATTTTAGCCGATCTGCTCGCCAACGATTTGCCCGGCGAGGGAATTTATCACGCAGAGCATCGCAAAGGATCGCAAAGAAAAGCTTTCTTTCTGTCTTTGCTTCTCGCTACGGCGTTTTAGTCACGACGGCCTGGCACCGTTCTTCTTGCCGCGAATATACTGCTCGAACCAATCGAGCTGGCGCCGGCCGATGTCGAGGATGAACTTCGGCTCCTGCACGCCGTGCGGCGTGCGCGGATAGATCACCATTTGCGCCGGGCAATTTTGCTGTTTGAGCGCATTGTAAAATTCCTGGCCCTGTGAAAGCGGTACACGCACGTCTTTTTCACCATGCAGAATCAACGTCGGCGTGGTCACGCCTTTGACATTGAACATGGCGGAATGCTTGGCATAGGTTTCGGGATTGTCCCACGGTTGGCCGAGAAAATAATCCGGCAGGAAAGCGGGAATGTCGGCCGTACCGGTGAAGCTCATGAGATTGGTTACGCCCGCACCCACGATCGCCGCTTTGAAGCGCTTCGTACGTGTAATCATGAAAGAAGTCATATACCCGCCGTAACTCCATCCACACACACCCAGACTGTCGGGATGCACCACGCCTTTGGCAATGAGCGCTTCGACGCCGGCCATGTCGTCTTCATAGTCGCCGAAACCCCAATCTTTGACGTTGGCGCGGCGGAACTCTGCGCCATAACCGCTGCTGCCGCGAGGATTCGGCCTCAAAATGACGTAGTTGTGCGCAGCGAAGGCCTGCAATGGATAAATTCCTGAAGCGGCAGTGAAAGATTGGGTGAATACTCCCGCCGGCCCGCCGTGAATGTTGAGGATCAATGGGTATTTGCGCCCGGTCACGTAATTCACCGGATACGTCACCAAGCCTTCGATTTCGCGGCCATCCGGTGATTTCCACGTGATCACTTCGGTACGGCCCATGGGCAATTTCGGAAAGTCGTGATTGAGATTGGTGATTTTGGCAGGCGCAAACTTCGCCGTCGCCGATACGATGACTTGCGGCAGGTCTTCGGGAGCGTGATAAATCGCAGCCAGCGACTTTGCATCTTTGCTGAAAGAAATGCCGCCAAAGGTGCCGTGGCCGGCGGTCAGCGCCCGCGTTTTGCCGTTGCCAACGCTCATCGCAAACGCACGGCTCGACGTGCGCTCGGTTTCCGTGTAAAGGATTTCTTTGCCGTCCGCCGACCAGCCCCAGATGTTCGACTGCTGATCGTGCGTCTCTCCTACCTTGCGCGCTTCACCGCCTCCGGCGGGCATGACGTAAACATCCCGGCGTTGTGCCCAGCGGGTGTCGCCGCCGTCGTGTGAAAACGCCAGCCACTTTCCGTCCGGTGAAAAAATTGGACTAAACGCAAAAGGCTTGGTGAAGAGAGGCTGCACCGCGCCGCTATCCGAGGGCACGAGAGAAATTGTTATCCCGGGCCAGTCGTTGACGAGCGGCGTGGCTTGCCAATCGAAAGCCAGCCACTTTCCGTCCGGCGACCAATCGAAATTGTTCACGTGAAAATCACCGGCCGTCAATCTCTTCACCGGCCGCTCGCCCTCGGCGTCTTTGTCGATCGCGATGACGTAAAGATGCGAGTATTTGAAGTTCGCATCCACCACAACGGCATCGCGCTTCTCTTTGTTGTCTTTTTTCTCCTGCGGTGAGAGCGAATCGTTCATGGTATACGCGATGCGCTTGCCCTCGGGAGCCCAGTCAAAATCATTCACTCCGCTTTGTGTGTCGGTGAGTTTTTCCGCCTCGCCGCCGTTTGGGCGGATCAAATAAAGGTTATTCTTCTCGCCGCCGCGCGCCGAGAGGAATGCGATCCATTTGCCCTCCGGCGACCAAAGCGGACTCGTGCAAGATTTGTCGCCCCGCGTCAATTGAAAATCGGTTTGGCCGTCGGCGCTGGCGAGATGAATGTGCGTGAGATATTCGCTCTTTTCGCCGGCCATTTCCGGCTTGGAGACCGTGTACGCCACCCACTTGCCGTCCGGCGAAATGGCCGTACCCAGCGGGCGTTGAAATGAGATCATGGCTTCCGGGGTCCAGCGCGTGGGTTTGGCGGCGTCACCTTGCGCATAGGCCGCGGCACAACGAAACAAAGCAACTCCCAGCAGCAATACCAAAACACCGCCTCGCGGCCGGATCACGTGACTTGGCTTACGGTAGTGGAACATCATCGTTCTCCTTTCCTTGACTGTTACAACTCACGTCATGTTAGAATTTGTATCCAAAGCTGCGGAGCAATTCTTTTCGCTCTTGAATTTCTTTCCCGCCTTCGATACCGAGCGGCGAGCCGCCATCGATCACACCAAGAATGCCGCGGCCCTGCTCGAGCTCGGCGACAATGACCTGCACGGGGTTCGCGGTCGCGCAGAAAATGCGGCAGACCTCTGGCACACTTTTGACGGCATTCAGCACGTTGATTGGAAACGCATTGCCGAGAAAAATGATAAAACTGTGCCCCGCGCCAATAGCTTGTGCATTTTTTTTGGCGAGAGCCAGACACTCTTCGTCCGTCCCGCTCCACCGCACCAAACGAGGGCCGCTGGCCTCACAAAATGCCACGCCGAATTTGAGGCCCGGCACGGCGCCGATCAGAGTTTCATGGAGGTCTTCGACGGTCTTAATGAAATGGCTTTGCCCAAGAATAAAGTTCATGGTTTCGGGCTTTTCGATGGGGACAATTTTTATGCTTTTGAGCTCCATAAATTCCTCCGGATTTGACTGAATTCTGTCGATTGCGCTTCTGAATGACAGGGCGAATTTCATAAAATCAGTCCACAAACGCAAACGGATTCACCGGGCTTGCGTTTCTGCCGTGTTGCACCAAGGGCTTCAGCTTTCAGCCTGATTGAAAAATGGGGTAAGCGATTGGCTGATTAAACTTGGAATAAAAACCCTGAAAGTTTTTCTCGGCGACACCCGGTGGCTTCGGTGAATTTCGATGGAAGCGTTTCCCGCCGAGTGACACCGAAAGCACCGGGCTTACTGAGTTGGAAAAATTATTCTTGACAGAATTGTAAAATTTGTTACTTTGCTTGAAACAATCATTTCCTCGCTCCAAATTGAGAAACAAAGTTTTCTATGCCGTTGACCGGAGCACAAACCGATCAATTGCAGGGTCTGTTTCTGCGCCTGGCAAAAATTCCGGGCGTGGCTCTGGCGGAACGCGCGGTCGCCGACGAAGTCACCACGCTGCTGCGCGCCGCCGGCGTGCGCGTGCATGAGGATCAGGCCGGCGCCCGCTTGCACGGTAACGCCGGCAACCTGCTCTGTTTCCCGGCCGATTTCGACGAACATTCACCCACCTTACTGTTGAGCGCGCATTTGGATACCGTCCAATCCACGGAAAAATTGAAGCCGGTTTACCATGCGCGCGAAATTCGTTCTGATGGCGCCACCATTCTCGGCGCGGACAATCGTCTCGGTGTCGCCATCTTAACCCAATTACTGGCGACGACGGCGCGCGACCGCCTGCCGCACAAGAACTTCATGGTGGTTTTCACCATCGCCGAAGAGTTGGGCATGCTCGGCGCAGCGCTGCTCGATCTCCCGCCTTTCAAAATTGCAGGCGGTTTCGTGTTCGATTGCTCCAAGCGGCCGGGCGCCTACATTCACGAGTGCACCGGCTCGGGGCTCTTCAAATTGACTTTCATCGGCAAAGCGGCGCACGCCGGTGTCGCCCCCGAAGAAGGCATCAACGCGATTTCCCTGGCCAGCCGTGCTCTGGCCGGGATCCCGGCCGGCCGAATTGATACGGATTTGATTGTCAATCTCGGCAAAATCCGTGGCGGCGTCGCCACCAACATCGTTCCCGATGAAGTGGTGGTCGAAGGCGAAGTACGTTCTTTCTCGAAGCAATGCTTGCACAGCCAGCTCGATCGGATTCACCAGTCGTGTGCACAAGCCATGCACGGTGAGGGTGCGTTACGTTTTGAAAGCCGAATCGATTTCGAGCCTTATGTTTTGGCATCCGATTCGTACGTCATTCATTTGCTCGAAGGCACCCTGCGCGCCGTTAATTTGAGGCCGCAACCCATTCGCTATATGGGCGGCAGCGACGCCAACGTCTGGAACGCTAAAGGCATTCCCGCCGTCAACCTCGGCATCGGTGCGCAAAGGCCGCATAGCTTCGAAGAATTCGTGCTGATTGAAGATTTGGTCAAGGCTGCGGAAATCGCGTTTGCTCTGGTTCAGGTGGCAGAGCGCAATGCGCAGGGCGCGTAGCGTGTGAAAACTGTGCCGTGCGCTATGCTCCTTGCGCCACGCGCCCTTCACACAAACTTACAAAGCCGAATGATCGTCACAAAAGCTCTCGTTCTCTTGTCCGTCGCTTCGTCACTCGTCGCACAGCCGAAGGGGCATTTACTCATCATCGGCGGTGGCAAGCGCGGCGCGGCGATCATGGAGAAATTCGTGCAATTGTCCGGTGGCGCGAAAGCCAGAGTCGTCGTCTTGCCCATGGCTAGCAGCTATGCCGATGAAGTGGGCCCGGAGCAAGCGCAAGAATTGAAGGAAACCGGCTGCGGCGAGGTGGCAACGTTAAATCTCACGCGCATACAGGCCGATTCTGATTCTATTCTACAACTTTTGGATGGTGCGACCGGCATATTCTTTTCCGGAGGCGATCAATCGCGGCTCACCGCGGCGCTGAAAGGAACGAGAGTCGAAGCGCGCTTGCACCGGCTTTATGAAAGCGGTGCGGTGATGGCCGGCACGAGCGCGGGCGCGGCGGTGATGAGCGCAGTGATGATCACTGGTGAAGAGCGCCGGCCTGCTGCGGATTCGTCCTTCAATATTATTGAAGCAGAAAACATCGTGACCGCACCCGGTTTTGGTTTCTTGCAAGATGCCATCGTCGACCAACATTTCGTGCGGCGCAAACGCCACAATCGTCTCCTCAGTCTCGTGCTGGAAAAACCGCATTTGATCGGCATCGGCATTGACGAAGCGACCGCCATTTGGGTGAAACCGGATCGTACTATCGAAGTGATCGGCGACAACGGCGTTGTTGTATATGACGCCACCCAAGCGCGCGTCGCACGCGATCAATCCGGCTACGGTTTGCGCGCGAACGATATGCGCATGCACGTATTGCGTCATGGGGCCATTTTCGATTTGAAATCGAAAAAAGTCAAACGGCTGGCCACACCATGAGCACCGTCAAACTTCCGCACACGCTCGTTTTAGTTTTCATCATCATCGCTCTCACTGGGGTGCTGACGTGGATCATCCCGGCGGGCGAGTACGAGCGCGCGGAAATGAGTGGCCGCACCGTAGTCATCCCCGGCACCTATCATCGCGTCGAGTCGCACACGCAAAACCTCGGCGAGATTCTAAGTGCGCCCATTCGCGGTTTTGTCGAGGCGGCGAATGTTATCGCGATAATTTTCATCGCGGGCGGAGTCTTCGGAATTGTGAACGCCACCGGCGCCATCACCGCCGGGATTGCAGCGGCTACGCGTGCCGTGGAGAAAACTCCCGCGCTGCGCTCCGCGACCATTCCCATTCTCACGATGTTGTTTTCACTGGGCGGTGCGACTTTCGGCATGAGCGAAGAAGTGTTGGTGTTCATTTTGATTTTCATTCCATTCGCGCTGGCCCTGGGCTATGATTCCATCGTCGGCGTGGCGATTCCGTTCGTAGGGGCGGGCGCGGGTTTCGCCGCCGCGTTTCTCAATCCTTTCACTGTGGGCATTGCACAAGGGCTCGCCGGGCTGCCGCTGTTTTCCGGTCTCGAGTACCGCCTGGTGGTCTGGGCATCGGTGACGGCCGTGGCCATCATTTTTATTATGCGCTACGCCGCCGCGGTCAAACGCCATCCGGAGACGAGTCCGGTTTATGCAATTGACTGTCTGCGCAGTCACGAAGCCAAGAGCGGAGGAACCCCGGCGGAGCTTTCACGGCCGCAAAAAATCGTGCTCGGGTTTTTTGCTCTGTCCATGTTCGGCCTGATCATCGGCACACTCAAGCTCGATTGGTACATCACCGAAATTTCCGCTTTGTTCATTGGGATGGGCATTTTGTGCGGGTATTGGGGGAAATTGGGTTGGGACAAAACCGCGGAGGCATTCATTGGCGGCGCGAAAGAGATGATAACGGCCGCGCTGGTGGTCGCCTTTGCGCGCGGCATTCTGGTGATTGCGACGAACGGCAAAATCATCGATACGATTTTACACACGCTCGCCGGCGGAATGCAGCAGTCGCATCCGGTGGTGTCGGCCTATTTGATGTTGTTCGTACAGGCATGCATCAATTTCTTCGTGCCTTCCGGCAGCGCCAAAGCCGCGTTGACCATGCCGATCATGGCGCCGCTGAGTGATTTGCTCGGCATCACCCGCCAAACCGCAGTGCTGATCTTTCAGCTTGGCGACGGCTTTTTCGACATGATCATCCCCACTTCGGGGGTGACCATGGGCGTGCTCGGTATCGCCAAGATCCCTTTTGAAAAATGGGCGCGCTGGGTGTTACCGCTGCAGTTTCTCTTTATCGCAGCGGGGCTGGTGTTGATTGCGATTGCGGTCGCGATCCAATGGGGGCCGCATTGATATGGCCACGGCCAATTCAGTTCAACATTTGTGAACCGTTCACGCAGGAGAATGTATGAAGAAAAGATTGCTACTGGTTCTCGTCGCGTCGTTCGCCATGGTGGAATGGGCTAACGCGCAGCCTACCGCCTCAAGCGACAATGGCGTGCTGAGCTTCAGCTTGAACAGCTACGGTCGATTCCGCGCCGGGGCCTTGGGTGGCGACCGCCACTTGGATCGCATGAGCTTAATTGCTGCCCTCAGCCAAGATGACGTGTTCGACTATAATGAAGACGCCAATGTCACTGCCGTCACCGCGCAAGGGATCAGCATACCCGGAGTAGATACTGCTCTGGTGTGCGTGTCCGATAACACCTACATTAACGAGCCGCCTAAAATCAAGGCGGAGCACACCGTCTATGCGTGGCAAAATACCAATTACGTGTTGATTCGTCATCGGGTGATCAATGACAGCTCCGCAAGCCAGACGCTTTATTTAGGAGTTGCAGTTATACCACAACCCTCTGCTACTTACGGCGGCGAAACGCTGGGATATGATGCCGGTCAAAGCACGGCGTATTATTTTCGCGCCGGCGAAATGCCCTACTTGGGAACACGCTTGCTGAGCAAGCCCGCCTACTCCGTAAAACTATTCGATTGGGACAGTTATTCACCCAATCCCAGTTCCGACGCCGCCACGGATTCCACGCGTTACGCCGCGACCGCCACGGCAGGATTTGACAACACGATCACCGCCGGTGCCAACGGCTGCATTTACCATCACAACGCCGGGCAGTTCACGATCGCGCCGGGTGATACGGCGGAAATTGTTTACGCTTTCGTCTATGGCACTTCTCTGAACGATTTGTTGGCAAACAGTGCGCTGGCGCAAGCGCGCCATGATGGTTTCTTCACCTCCGTCACAGAATCTCCAGTAAAAGTGCCGGCCAGTTTTGCACTCGAGCAGAACTACCCGAACCCTTTCAATCCTTCCACCCAGATTCGCTTTACATTGGCGCAGCGCGGCGAGGTGCAGTTGACCGTCTATGACGCTAATGGCCACGAAGTGAAAACACTGATGAACGGCGTGAAACCGGCGGGTGAGCATGTGCTGACCTTCGACGCCAACGGCTTGAGCAGTGGCGTTTATTTTTACAGACTGCGCACGGAAGAGTTCACGGCGACGCGGAAGATGGTGTTGATGAGGTAGCAGGGCGAAATACTTTTTGCTCTTTTCGCACTTTTACTCATACTCCTACTCCTACTCATACTCTTACTCGCTCTTTAATAACCCAAGATGCGAGTAAGAGTATGAGTAAGAGTATGCGTACGAGTGGGAGTATGAGCCATTGAAATACGCTTTATTCATGACCAAAAACCACAACCACAAAACCATTTCAGCGCAAACCGGGTTAGAGCGAAAGATTTTGGCGCTTTACCAGCGCTTGCCCGCTAATCAGAAGAAAGTGGCGGATTATTTTCTGCACCGGCCGAACGATTTTTCTTTTCTGACCACCGACGCCATGGCCGAGGCCTTGCACGTGAGCAAAGCCACCGTCGTGCGCTTCGCGCAGAACCTCGGCTATGACGGTTTCCCCGCGCTGCGCAACGAAATTCTGCAAACCCTGCAAGCCAATCTCGAGCCGGCCGATCGCTTCATGCTGGCTTTGGCAAAACATTCACCGGACGAGGCGTTGACGCTGGTGGCCGAGCACGAGGTGCAGAACATCAATCAAACCATTCTGCATCTCGACCGGCGGGCGTTGCGCGAGGTGGTGGAGATGCTGCTGGGAGCAGCGCGGGTCTTCACGATGGGATTGGGTATTTCCGAGCTGCTGGCGAAAATTTTGGCCTATGAATTGAACCAGGTGGCGATTGATGCGCGACCGTTCTCCAGCGGCACGTTGCGCTTCGTCGAGCATCTGGTGTTGGCCAGAGACAAGGATATCGTCGTCGGATTTTCATTTCCCCCGTATTCGAGAGAAACCGTGGAAGGCGCGGCCTATGCCAGGAAAAAAAATATCCCGCTGATCGCCATTACGGACAAGCTGGCCGCGCCGATTACTTTTCATGCCGCCAAAGTACTGGTCGTGCGCACAAAAAACATGTTGTACACCAACTCGATCTCGGCGATTTCCGTGGTCATCAATGCGCTGGTCACCGAAATCGCCCTGCTCAATAAGCGCGAAGTCAGCAAGGTTTTCAAGGAGTCCTCGCGCGCCATGCAACGCACGCACGAGTTCTTGAGCGACTAAGGAGTTTGTGACATGGTGAAAAAAATATTGGCTGCATGTCTGCTGGCGCTGCTCGTCGATGCCTCCGTGCGCGCCGGCACGACCGGCAAAATCTCCGGGCGGGTGGTGGACAAGGCGAATAAAGCTGGCCTCCCTGGGGCCAGTGTACAAATCGAAGGCACGACTCTCGGCGCGGCGACCGATCGCAACGGGGAATACGTGATCTTGAACGTGCCACCAGGTACTTACACCGTGAAACTGAGCTTCATTGGCTATGGCGCCGTTACAATTTCCAACGTGAAGGTTTCAATCAATCAAACGACTACGCTGAATCTCGAGCTCGCCGAAAGCACACTGCAATCCGAGGAAGTGGTGGTTGTGGCCGAGCGTCCCCTGGTGCGGCAAGACGCGACGGGCACGGTTGCCGTTGTTGGCCGCGAAGAAATTCAAGCCTTACCGGTGCGCGATTTTATCGAAGTCGTGCAATTGCGCGCTGGCGTGGTAGGCGAAGACGGCAACATCAATATTCGTGGTGGCCGCAGCAATGAGGTGGCCTATCTTGTCGACGGCGTCTACGTCGAAGATCCACTATTCGGCGGATTGGGCACGCGGGTACACAACGACGCCATCGAGCAGCTCGAATTTCTATCCGGAACTTTCAGCGCGGAATATGGCGACGCCTTGAGTGGCGTGGTCAACATCGTCACACGAGAGGGGGCGGAAAAGCTCGCGGCCAAGCTCGACGCACGTACCGGCGAGTTCGCAAGCCCGTATTCGGGTTATGACGAAAGCCGTTTCATTGCTTCCGTCAGCGGGCCCACGGGCGCGCTCCCCAATCTCAGCTTCTTTTTGAGCGGCGAGAGCGACCGGCGCGGCAGTTGGCTGCCGTTTGGCTACAATCGCGATTTTTCCGCGCTCGGCAAGCTCACACAGAGATTTTCCCCGGCGCTCAAAGCCACACTGAACTATCGCTACACCAAAGGCGAGCGTGAAAGTTACAACCACGCCTGGAAGTACATTCCCGAACAATACCTGCAATCGCGCACGCGTAGCGACCACGCCATGCTCGATCTCAAACACGTCTTGTCGAGCAAATCTTTTTATGATATAAAGTTTTCTTATTTCGATCAGCGCTATCGCCTCGGCGTTCTGGATGAGAATGGAAACTTCATTCCGCCCGAAGAATACCTTTCGACTGCGGACCGCGTCTACAAATCAGACGCGGGCAACGGCTTTGAGTTCTACGCACAGGCCAATCCGCTCGATTACATCGACAGCCATACCAAAACGTTCAATGCCAAAGGCGATCTGATTTGGCAGGCGGATGCACATCACGAATTGAAAACCGGCCTGGAGCTCAAGCAGCACGATCTCAAGCTGTACAGCGTATACGATCCCCAGCGCGATAATCCGTACTTTAATGATTACGACCGTGAGCCGGTGGAAGCAGCAGCCTATGTGCAAGACAAAATGGAATTCGCTTCGCTGATTCTGAACGCGGGCTTGCGCGTGGATTATGCCGACCAAAGTGCCCCGTTTCGCGCTAATCCGCTTGACCCGAACGCGACAGTGACCTCAACCAAAAAATGGCAATTCAGCCCGCGCCTGGGCATCGCGCATCCGATCACTGCGCGGACGAATTTTCATTTTTCCTACGGTCATTTCTTTCAGAATCCGGAATATCAATTTCTTTACGAGAACAGCCAGTATGATTTGAGCGTGCGCGAGCCGCTGTTCGGCCAGCCCGACCTTGACGCACAGAAAACCGTGGCGTATGAAGCCGGTTTGGCGCACCAATTCGCTCCCACGCTCGCGGCCAGCTTCACCGCATACTACAAAGACGTCACCGGCTTGATCGGCACGCACTATTACTTTCCATACTACGACGGCCGCTACGTCGGCTATACGCTGTACATCAATGAAGACTACGCCAATATCAAAGGCTTCGAAATCGATCTTACCCTGCGGCGCACGCGCTATTTTTCCGGCGGGTTGACCTATACGTACTCGACGGCCAAAGGCAGCGCTTCTTCAGAAACGGAGCAATATCCCGGTACCCAGGAATCGACGCTGCTGTATTATCTCGATTTCGACAAAAGGCACGTCATCAACGCCAACGCCAGCTTGAATTTCCGGAAAGCCGAAGGCCCGCGTTTGTTCGGCGCGCCGGTTTTCGAAAATACCTATTGGAATTTCGTGATGCGCACCAGCAGTGGTTATCCTTATACCCCCGGCGGGCGTGACGTAGGCTTCGTCATCCGCAATTCAGAGCGCATGCCGTGGACTTTCTCTCTCGACGCCGAAATCGGCAAAGATTGGCGCATCGGCGCGTTCGAGATCACCGCCTTTTTGGAGGCGATCAATCTGACCAATTATGAAAACGTGCTGTATGTTTATTCCGACACCGGCTTGCCGGATCAGACTTTAACCGGCAATAATTCGGAGGAGTATATTCAGGATCCTTCGAATTACGGACCGCCAAGGAGGGTGAGGGTGGGATTGAGGGTGAGGATGTAAATATTGGCTCACACTCACACTCTTACTCACACTCTTACTCTTACTCGTGCTCTTACTCATACTCGCTTTTTCTAAAGAGCGAGTATGAGTATGAGTACGAGTAAGAGTAAGTGGAGGATGATTTATGCATGACTTTCAGAGCACACAAAAACCAGGGGACCAAAATGGAATACCTTTTCGATCACGAGAAACTAAAGGCATACCAAGAGTCAATCAAATTTGTCGCTTGGGTGACGCCGCTACTGGAGAAACTGCCGAAATCCAAATCGGCTCGCCATCAGCT
>JBOHQX010000298.1:0-24173 GCA_050732395.1 bacterium | reverse complement strand
GCACTATAGTCTCGAGCACATGGAGGTTGTGATGTTTAAAGCTGTGAACAAAGGGATTTTATTCAGTTTGAGTCTGCTGATATGCCACCGCATTTCCGCACAGGAAGTCTTGGACCGCATCGTAGCCGTGGTGGACGATAAAATCATCTTGCAGTCGGAACTGGTGCAATTCACCACTCAAACCGCATTTCAATTGGGCATCGATCCGCAACGGGATGCCGAAAAATTCACCCGCCTGCGCGAACAAGCTTTGCAGAATCTCATCAACCAGAAAGTGTTGCTGACCAAGGCGCAGGAAGACAGCATTACGGTCGAGGAGCGACAAATCGACCAGCTGCTCGAGGATCGCATGAAAACGATCGTGCAGCAGCTCGGCTCAGAACAGAAGGCAGAGGAGTATTTCGGCCAGCCAGTGCGCAAAATCCGCCGCATGTTTCGTGACGACATCGAAGAGCAATTGCTGGTGCGGAATCTGCAACAGAAAAAAATGCACGATCTCAAAGTCTCGCGACGTGAAGTGGAGCAGTTTTATAGCACCTACAAGGATAGTCTGCCGATGGTGGCAGCCTCGGTCAAGCTCAGCCACGTCCTGTTGAACATTCAAGCTAGCGAGGAAGCGGTACAGGTCGCACGGGAAAAAATCGAGTCGCTGCAAAAACGGATTCGTGAGGGTGAGGACTTTGCCAAGCTTGCGGGCGAGTATTCCGAAGACCCAGGCTCTTCCAAGCGCGGAGGCGAATTGGGCCTCATCCAACGCGGCGATTTCGTGCGCGAGTTCGAAGAGGCAGCGTTCGGCCTCGAGCCGGATCAGGTATCGGAGATCGTGCGCACGCAGTTTGGATTTCACATCATTAAATTGATTGAACGGCGCGGCGAAAAAATCAACGTGCGGCACATCCTGTTACGCGTGCCGACCGTCACGGGCGATGAACAGCGCACCCGCGAACAAGCAGAACAAATTCGCAGCGACATTCTGGCCGGCAAAATCAATTTTGCGGAAGCGGCGAAGAAATATTCCAACGATCAAACCACCAATGAAAAAGGCGGTGATCTCGGCTGGTTCGAGACGGATCAACTGCAGGTGACCGCATTTCGCGAAGCCGCGCGCACGCTCGCACCCGGGGAAATCTCCGAGCCTATGAAGACGGAATTCGGATATCACCTCGTGCGCTTGGACGAAAAACGCGATGCGCGCAAACTCTCACTCACCGAAGATTGGGATCGCCTGCACGAGATGGCGCTCAATCAAAAAGCCGAGGCCGAGTTTCAGCGCTGGGTGGAGTCTTTGAAGCAGCAAATGTATGTGCACGTGGTGGAAGGAAGTTGAGCAAGTGGCAGAATAGCACTTCTACTCTTACTCTTACTCTTGCTCGTACTCTTACTCGTACTCCTACTCGCTCTCGCACCACTACCATAGTAGCGAGTAAGTGTAAGAGTAGGAGTACGAGCAAGAGTAAAAAAACGATTTCCTGCGGCGTAGACGTGAGGCATGATGAAAGCACGAGGGATGAAATTTCCATGAAACATATTTCCACCTTACAACTTGTTTTTGTAAGACGTTTGATTGCGTTGACGTGGCTGCTCGGGTCTTTTGCTGACCCACTTCAGCCGTCCGCCGCTCAGGCGCAGGAGAATCCCATCAGTACCTTCACCCTGGCCCGCATCAAATATCGCGGCGGTGGGGATTGGTACAACGATCCTTCCATCATTCCCAATCTGTTGAAGTTCATGAAGCAGAATACCAGGATAAATTTGGGCGTCGATGAGCAGCACGTCGCGTTGCTGGACAACGAACTTTTTGCCTATCCCGTCGTCTTTCTTACCGGACACGGCCGCATGGTGCTCTCGCCGGAAGAAGCACAACAATTACGAACGTATTTGACCACGGGCGGCTTTTTGTATGCCGACGACGATTATGGCATGGACAAGTTCTTTCGCGAGGCCATGAAAGAAGTCTTTCCAGACAAGCAGTGGGTCGAACTCCCGTTCAATCATCCGATTTATCATTGTCATTTCGATTTTCCCAACGGCGTTCCCAAAACCCACGAGCACGACGGCGGCCCGCCCAAGGCTTTCGGCCTGTTCCACGAAGGGCGATTGATTGTGTACTATACGTGGAACACGAACATCTCCGACGGCTGGGCCGATCCCGAGGTGCACGGCGATCCTCCCGAGGTGCGAACGCAGGCGCTGCAAATGGGGACGAATATCATCGTGTATGCGTTGATGAATTGAAGGAGAAGTTTTATGGAAAAAGCCGTCTTCATGATGAAATGATAATCATGCCCATCCACGAAATCTATCTCGATCTTAAAAGCCGCCTGAACGAATTGCGCCGCGCCGAGCTCAATCAGCAGTGGCTCACTGCCCTCGGCGCGATGCTCACGGGCTTGTCGCTGCTTCTGTTGTGTGCACCGTTTCTCGCGCACTGGAGAATGGACAGCGTCCTCTGGCGCTGGCTGCTCGCTGGCGTGAGTTTTATCGCAGCCGCTTGTTTTTTGTGGCAGGGGTTTCTGCGCCATGTGCTCAACAGAATCTCGGCAGCCCACGCACCTTCTGACGTCGATTTGGCTTTGCGCGTCGGCAATCTAGATGCAGGAGTTCGCGACCGCTTCGCCAATGCCTTGCAGGTTTACAGTGAAACGAGCCAGGAAAACACCAGCGCGGTGCGCCGCACCTTGGCCGGTACTGCGTTACAACAGGCCTATGCGTCGGTGCGCGAGATTTCATTCGAAAGAATTATCGACCGTGTCACCTCTCGCCGGCGCTTGACTTCCGGTATGATCTCGTCTGCAGTTTGTCTTCTGGTTTGGGGGGTTGCGCCGAACTATATGACGGCGGGCATGCTTGCCCTGCTCTCCCCGCATCGGCTGCTGCACGCGCAGGCCTCTCAATTGAGGGTTTCTCCCGGCCACGTCGAAGTGGCAAAGGGCAATGACCTGCGCATACAGGCCGACTTTTCGCCTGCGACCGATGAAGCCGCCACTTTGGAATGGCGCCTGGCAAGCAACAAGAGCGTCACCCAGATCGGCATGCAGCGTCACGCCGGGGCTTCGGCTGCACAATTCTCGCACACGTTGGAACGGGTACGTGAAAACTTGAGCTATCGCGCGCGCGTGGGGAAGGAGGCCAGCCCGTGGTACGAAGTCACGGTTCTCGATCCGCCCGCGATTCAAGCACTACGGCTCACCATCACTTATCCCAGATACACCCGGCGCGCCAAAACAGCATTGGAGGAAAATCTCGGGGACGTGCAGGCACTGCCGGGCTCCAGTGTATCGTTGCTTTTGCGCTCGAACAAAGACCTGGCGCGCGCTGAATTGCGCTTCGATTCCGGCGCGACTTTACCTTTGCGTTTAGACCAACATGAGGCCACGGCCGAGTTTCCGGTTGTCAAGACGGATACGTACGCGATTCATCTGGTCGATAAAAAGGGCCTGTCGAATCCCGATCCGATTCGTTACCGCATCGAGCTGGAAAACGACGGGCTGCCGGTTGTCCGTATCGTCGAACCGGGCCGCGACCTGGATTTGGACGAAAGCATGCTGCTGCCGCTCACGGTCGAAGCCGAAGACGACTTCGGCTTTTCACAACTCGATATTGTGTATGAATTGATGCCGAGCTACGGCGGAGAAACCCAAACCGGGCGCTGGCCCTTGCCCGTCGTGCCGGCGCAAAGCGACAAGGTGCGTGCGCAAGCGGCGTGGGATTTGAGCAAGATCGGCATGGGCCCGGAAGACGTGGTGCGCTATTTTGCCGAAGTGCGTGACAATGACACGGTTTCCGGTCCGAAATCCGCGCGCAGTGAGGTCTATCATGCACGCTTTCCCTCGATTACTGAAATATATGAAGAGGTCGCCTCGCAACACGAAGAAGCCGCACACGATTTACAGTCGATGCGCGAGCAGGCCCAAAAAGCCAAGGAGAAAATCGACGAAGTTATCCAGCAATTGAAAAAAGATCCCAATTTGAATTGGGAACAAAAGCAAAATCTCAGCGAGAGCGCGGGTGCGACTGAAAAAATCCGCGAGGAGTTGCAGTCGTTGCAGAACAAGCTCGAAGAGATGGTCAGCAGCATGGAACGCAACGACATGCTCAGCATGAAAACGCTGCAAAAGTACATGGAATTGCAGGAGCTTTTGCAAAAAATGGATTCGCCGGAATTGCAAAAAGCGCTCGCTGAGCTGAAAAAGTCGATGGAAAAAATCGATCCGCAAAAATTAGAGGAGGCGCTGAAGAATTTCCAGTTTTCGCAGGAAGAAATGCTGCAAAGTCTCGAGCGCACGATGAATTTGCTCAAGCAGATTCATGCCGAGCAGAAATTGGATGAAGCTTTGCACAAGGCAAAGGACTTGCTCCAGCGCCAACAAGCGATCAATACTGAAGCGGCGAAGAAACCGGCCGTGGACAAGCGTAACGAGCTCGCTTCCGAAGAAATGAAAATGAAGGAAGAGACCCAGGCGCTGGAAAAGGCGCTGCAAGACTTGAGCAAGACGTTGAAGGAAATGCAGCAACAGACCCCGGCGGAAAAAATCGAGGCCGCGGCCCAGCAGATGAATTCGCAGGATCTTGCCGGCGAGATGCAGCAGATGGCAAACCAAATGCAGCAGGCACAAATGCAACAGGCGCAGCAAACCGGCCAGCAGATTGCGCAGAATCTCGAGCAGATGAGCACGGGCTTGCAAAGTGCGCAACAGGAAATGCAACAGAGCCAGCAGCGCGCCATCATGCAGGCGCTGCAACGCGGCTCGTCGGACTTGTTGCAACTCTCCAAGCAGCAGGAACAGCTCGGCATGCAGTCGGGCAATATGAACCGAGGCGGCAACGAGTTCAATAACGCTGCAGACCAGCAGCAGCAGATGCTGTCGGGGCTGCAGCGCGTTACCGAGCAATTGTTTAATCTCTCGCAAAAGAGCTTCGCCGTGACGCCAGAGATTGCCCGCGCACTCGGACAGGCAATGAACAACATGCAGGAGTCGATGAGCCAGCTCGAAGAACGCAACGGGCCGGGTGCGGCGCAATCGCAAGGTCGCGCCATGCAGGGCCTGGACCAGGCGGTTGCCGGATTGCGCCAGAGCATGAAACAAATGGGTGGCGCTGGCGGCATGAGCATGGGCATGGATCAATTCCTGCAGCGCCTGCTCGGGCTGTCCGGCAAGCAGCAAGGCATCAATCAGGAGTCGCAGCAACTCGGCCAACAGGGGCTCGAAGGGCTGCGACAACAGGCGGGGATGGCGCGGCTCGCGGCGGAACAGGCGGCGGTGCAAAAGAGCCTGGAACAATTGTTG
The DNA here is from genome assembly GCA_050732395.1 of bacterium. GTDB lineage: Bacteria > Zhuqueibacterota > Zhuqueibacteria > Zhuqueibacterales > Zhuqueibacteraceae > JBIOXB01. Next base: position 18,885 of record JBOHQX010000298.1, on the reverse strand, counting down.
CAAGAATTTGGCAATCGCAAGGAAATTCTGGGCCGGCTCGATCAAACCGCAAACGACATGGAAGAGGTCGTGAAGGACTTGCAAGAAAATCGCCTGGGGCGGCAAACGTTGGAGCGCCAGCAACAAATTCTCTCACGCATGCTGGACGCGCAGCGCTCGATGCGCGAGCGCGATCTGAGCGAAGAACGCCAGGCCGAACGCAGCAAGAATTACCGCGGCACTGATCCCGGCGCATTGCCTGAGAACCTCGGCGAGCGCCGCACGAAGATCCAGGAAGACTTGTTGCGCGCGTTGCGTGAAAAATATTCACGCGATTATCGTGAGCTGATTCAGAAATATTTCGAAGCGCTGGCGAGGGAGCAGCAGGATACGACTAATGAGTGAGGGCATTTTTACCTGCAAAGCCGGCGCATGAATCAAATTCCACCCGCTAACGAGGCTCAAATTGAATCGCTTTTTCTTTAAAAAAAATCCGGCGTTTTTATCAATTCCGCTGAAGTTTTCTCCTCATGAACGATGGAATTTTTTTTGTTTGTTGACTGTCGTCTTGATCCACGCCAGCCAGCTTATTGCTCAAATCCAACAACCCAACGTCGAGCGCCTGCGCCAGGCGCAAAACTTCGAGCGCATGGGCCTGTTCGAACAGGCCGCGAATTTGTATCGCCCGCTGCTCCAGCAGGAGCCCCGCAACGAGATTTATTATCAGGGCCTAAAGCGCGCACTGCTGCAACTGCGGCGCTATGACGAATTGCTCGCGCTCATCGATCAACGCGCAACCATTGTGCCCGATCTTGCCTTGCGCGTCGATCGCAGCGACGTCTTGTATAAAAAAGGCGAACGCGACGCGGCGCTCAAGTCCTGGCAGGACTTGTTACGCCAATATCCGATGGTCGAGACGTTCTCCCTGGTTGCGGAAGCACTGGAAGAAAACCAGGCCCTTGATGCCGCTCTGCAGGTTTATCACTCCGCGCGTGAGCAACTGCGCAATCCGGCCTTGTTCTCCCTGGAGATCGCCGAGCTGCAAGCGCAGCGCTCGCAGGTTGCGGAGGCCACGGTGGAATACCTGCGTTACGTGCAAGATGAGCCACGACAGTTTCCACTGGTACAGCGCCGCGTTTTGGAAATGGCGGACGAGGCCGAAGCCTCGGTCAAAATCATCGCCGTGCTGGAAGCGACGTTGCCCACCATACGCGATCAAGAAAGCGCACGCCGTTTGCTGGCTTCGCTGTTCGTGCAAGATCGAAATTTTGCGCGTGCATTCCAGGAATATCAAGCGCTGGATCAAATGACCGCTGCCTCGGGCAAAGCCACCGCCGGTCACGAGATTTACAATTTTGCCGAAGAGGCGCGCCGGGCGAATGAGTTGGAATATGCCGAGCAGGCGTATCGCCTGGTGCTCGGCAGCATGGAAAAATCACCGTACCTTTTTCCCGCGCTCTTTGGGCTCGGGGAGAATCTGCGCGAGCAAGGCAAGCAGCGTGAGGCGTTGGACACCTTCGAGCAATTGATCCAAAAGAACGGCAACAATGCGCGCAATCCCTGGGTGCAGCGCGCGCTGGCGCAGCAAGGCGAGATCTATTTTGAAAGTCTCGGGGATTTACCGAACGCGCTTGCCGCCTATCGCAAGATCTATGATTCGAATACCGACCCCAACGGCAAAGAAAGAATCGAGGCCGTTTTCCGCCTGGGCGATTGTTACCTGGCGCTAGGCGACACCCGGCAGGCTTTACAATGGTATGAAACCGCGCGCAAACTCGGTGGCCGCCAGCCGTTGACGCAGGACAAGGTGAATTTCGCCTTGGCGCGGGCGGACTTTTACCAGGGCCGGTTTCGCGCGGCCATGCAAAAGCTGGAGGAAGTGGGCGCATCCCTTCGCCCGGGCGCCACAAACGAAAGCATGGTCAATGATGCGCTGGAATTACTGCTGCTGGTGGAGGCCAATCTTGCGGACAGCGCGGGCGCGCTCCTGGTTTATGCACGCGCCCAGTTTTTGAACATGCAACATAATCGCCCCGCGGCCATCGACACCCTGATGGAATTGTTGAAGAACTATCCCAATGCCAATATCGTGCCGCAAGCGCACTATAGCTTGGGCTTGATCTATGTCAAGAACGGTCAATTCTCCCAGGCCATTACAACGTTTCGCCAGATTTTGGAACACTACTCCGACAGCACGGTCGGCGACCGCGCCATGTTTTCTTTGGCTGAGATTTATGCCAAGAATCTGCATGATTACCCGCAAGCACAAAAACTGTATGAGCAGTTGCTGCAGGACTATCCGGGCAGCTTATTGCTGGAACAAGCGCGCCAGCAGGCGCGGGCGCTGGGGGAGAAGAATAGATCACTATGAAGAAGCAGATAGGGTTTCTCGCCGCCTGGTCATGTTTGTTTGCCGCGCCGATCTTTGCACAAAAGCTGCTCATCTATATGGACCTCAAGCAGACCGATCATCTCAAGGCTTACGGTGTTGCCTATTGGGCTCTGGAGCGCGGCGTGAATATCGAGTGGCTGCTCAATTATCGCGGTGGCTCGTTCATGATTGATTACCTGCCCGAAGTCGAACGAGAATGCCGTGTCCGGGGCGTGGCCTTCGACGCGATCGAAAGTGGACAGGCGGCGCAAGTCTATGCCGACATTGAAGGCGGCAACATGGAGGTCATCTTTCTCGAGAAGGCGCCGGCGATCGCGATTTACACGCCACAAAACAAACAGGTGTGGGACGATGCCGTCACGCTGGTGCTCGATTACGCCGAAATTCCCTTCACCAAGCTGTGGGATGAGGAAGTTCTCACCGGCGAACTGCAAAAGTACGATTGGCTGCATTTACATCACGAGGATTTTTCGGGGCAATACGGCCGTTTCTACGCAAATTTCCATTCCGCCCCGTGGTACCAGGAAGAAGTAGCCAAGAATGAGGCTTTGGCGAAAAAGCTGGGTTTCACCAAAGTTTCTGCATTGAAGAAAGAAGTCGCGCGTGCCGTCAAAGAATATGCGTTGCGCGGCGGATTTCTATTCGCCATGTGCTCGGCCACGGATACCATCGATCTCGCCCTGGCTGCGCAAAACACGGATGTCTGTGCCGCGGTTTTCGATTACGATCCACCCTCGCCCCACGCGCAAGACGAGCTGGATTTTTCAGAAACGTTTGCGTTCGAAAACTTTATTTTGGAAATGAATCCACTGGTGTACGAGCACTCGAATATCGACTATCCGCCCAGCAACAGCCCTCGCCTGCGCAGCGCCGATGCCGATTATTTTACCCTCTTCGAATTTTCAGCAAAGTATGATCCCGTGCCAACGATGTTGACGCAGGATCACGTCGCCATCGTGAAGGGCTTCATGGGACAAACCACCGGCTTCAAACGCGCGCTGATCAAGAAACACGTCACGATTCTGGCCGACGTGCCCGGCACGGAAGAGGTGAAGTACCTGCACGGCAACATTGGCCGCGGCACGTTCACGTTTTATGGCGGCCACGATCCGGAAGACTATCAACACATGGTGTACGATCCGCCCACGCAGTTGTCGCTGCACAAGAACTCGCCGGGATACCGGTTGATTCTGAACAATATTTTGTTTCCGGCGGCGAAGAAGAAGAAACGAAAAACGTAACGATGGCAATGCTGAATGGGATCCTTGAATTTTAAAACCATTGCCATCACCATTGGCGATATCAACGGTATTGGACCGGAAGTGATCATCAAAGCCTTGCAGGTATGGCAAGCGCCGGCAAACGTTCGCACAGTGGTAATTGCTCCAAGAAATGTATGGCGGTTTTGGCAGAATCATTTGCAGATTGAATTCCCGGCACCGCAGGTCGCATCTTTATCTGATTGGTCAGAGTCAACTCCTGTTGTTTTATTCGACCCCTGGCAAGAGCGCGTTCTTGTCGACTTCGGGAGTTGGACCGCGCAATCCGGGAAGATTGCCGGCGAGGCATTGCTGTGCTCTACGCGCTGGGCGCGTGAGGGCGCGATTCACGCCATTGTCACTGCGCCAGTTTCCAAGGCGGCGCTGAATGCGGCCGGCTACCCATATCCCGGCCAAACGGAATTCATTGCAGAAGAGCTGGGTGTGAAGTCATTCGCAATGATGCTGATCGCAGGCGATTTTCGTGTGGCGTTGGCCACGACGCACCTGCCTTTGCGAAAGGTTGCGGTATCTTTGGACGTTGAAAAGCTTGTGGCCACTCTGCACGTGGTGCATCGTGAATTGCAGGTGCGCTTTTGCATCCCGCGGCCGCGCCTGGCTGTGACCGGAGTGAATCCTCACGCGGGTGAAGGCGGGTTGCTTGGTGAGGAGGAAAATGTTACAATCGCGCCGGCAATCGCGCGTGCACGAGCCGAAGGCATCGAGGCCTCGGGGCCTTTTTCCGCCGACGCCCTCTTCGGCAAACTCGCACAGCGGCAGCGCGCGAGCGCAAGCGCGGCGAATGATTTTGACGCCTATTTTGCCATGTATCACGATCAAGGCCTGATTCCGCTCAAAATGGCGGGATTTGGGCGGGCGGTGAACTACACCGCAGGCTTGCCCCTCGTGCGCACTTCGCCGGATCATGGCACGGCATTTGACATCGCAGGAAAAAATCTCGCGCAGCCCACCAGCATGATCGAGGCGCTTCAACTTGCGGCTTCCCTCTCTGTCAAAAACCTGTGAAGTGCCTCCCTACAGCTCGGTGGCACAATTCTATGATTTCCTCATGCGCCACGTGAATTACACGCGCTGGGCGAGCTACGTGGTCGATTTGTTCGATTTGGCGCATCCCGATCGCGAAACGCAGGCGAATCGGCAACGGGTGCGAACCGTTTTGGAATTGGCCTGCGGCACGGGCAAACTGCTGGTGAAATTGTCAGAAGCCGGTTTTCAAATGTACGGCATGGATCGCGCCGCCAGCATGGTGCAAAGCGCCGCGGCGCGCTGCCAACAAGCCCGCGTGCCGGCACACGTTTGGTGCGGTGACATGCGGGACTTCGCCCTCGACTTAAAGCTCGACGCGGTCATTTGTTTGTACGACAGCATGAATTACTGCCACAAGCCCGAAGAGCTTACCGGTGTGTTTGCGCAGGTCGCGAAAGTATTGCGCCCGGGAGGTCTGTTTATCTTCGACGTTTGCACGCGCTGGAATTGCTGGCGAAATTTTCGCAATTATACGGACCGGGAGGATTGGGGCCAGTTGACGTATCATCGCCATTCCTATTTCAAACCCATCGGCAAATTGCAATACAACGAGTTTGTGATCGAAAGCGCTGAGCATCCCGGCCAGGCAATGCGTGAGCTGCACGTCCAGCGCATCTATTCGCTGCAAGAAATTCGCAAAATTGCTGCCGCCGGTTCGTGGGAGGAAGCAGGCTGTTTCAGAGACATGTCACGCCGGCCCGGCACTGAGCGCGCCGATCGCGTCCACTTTGTTTTTCGCAGGCACTCATGAATCTCATTCGTCTTTCCAATGTCGCCGTGAAATACTCCGGCGATGACGGCCTCAAAAACGTGAATTTGTTGGTGCGTAAAAGCGAATTCGTGTTTCTCGTCGGGCCGACCGGCGCCGGTAAAAGTACCGTATTGAAGCTGATTTATATGTCCGAAAAACCCAGCACCGGCACGGTCGTTGTCGGACGATTCAATTCCGACAGCATCATTCCCAAGCAAATTCCGATGCTCCGCCGGCAGCTCGGCGTGGTTTTTCAGGATTTCAAATTGCTGGAAGATCGCTGCGTTTATGACAACGTGGCGTTCGCGATGATCGTGACGGGGGCGAGACAGCGCGATATCAAGAAAAAAGTGTTGCGCGTGCTCGCCCAAGTCGGCTTGAGCCACAAGCGCTACCAGATGCCGCACGCGCTTTCCGGGGGAGAGCAGCAGCGCGTGGCGATCGCGCGCGCGCTGGTAAACAATCCATTCATCTTGCTGGCGGACGAACCGACCGGCAATTTGGACCCGGTGACCGCCGCCGGCATCATGGAGCTGCTCGACAAAATCAACACACGCGGCACCGCCGTGCTGATGGCCACGCACAATTTCAATCTCGTGGAAAATTCGGGCCGGCGCGTGGTGAAAATTGACGGAGGAGTCACGCTAAATTGATCTGGCGGTACGCGATTAAAGAAGGCTTCGACGGTCTGCGGCGTGCGAAAATGGCGGCGTTGGTCGCGATCCTGACCATGGCCGGTGCACTTGTGGTTGCGGGCGTTTTCATGCTGGTGACCCTCAATCTCGCTAGCATCGTCGACACGCTGCGCAGCCGTATCGAATTGGAAGTGTTCGTCGACAACAGCCGCGACGATGATGCGATTCAATCTCTGCGCAGGCAGGTGGAAAAAATCACCGGCGTCGCAGCCGTGCGTTACATTTCGCGCGAAGAAGCCGTGGAAGTTTTCCGTCATGAGTTCGGCAATGGTTTCCTCGATCTGTTGCAATCGAATCCTTTGCCGCCTTCATTCCGCCTGGCTTTGCAAAAGCCGTATCAGTACGGCGACGCTGCGCAGCGTATTGCGACCCAAATTCAATTATTGGACGGCGTGGAGGAGGTCGTTTATCGCCAGGATTTTCTGCGCGTGCTCGATCGCTACATCAGTTTTGCCCTGGCGCTGGATTTTCTGATCGGTCTGATCGTTTTCCTGGGCGTCTTTTTTGTCGTGGTCAATCACGTGCGCCTCGTGGCATTTGCCAAGCGCCGCATCATCGAAACCATGCAGCTTGTGGGCGCCTCACGCGGCTTCGTGCGCACGCCGTTTTTACTACAAGGATTTCTGCACGGTATTCTAGGCGCGTTCCTGGCCAGCATGTTGTTCTACTTTTCTGAGCAGATTCTACTGGCGCAATATCGCGATTTGTTTTTCATCCCCCGCGGGTTTTATGCCGCGCTGTTCGGCGTCGGTGTTTCTTTGGGGTTGTTCGCTGCTTATATCGGCGCGCGCAGATTTGTGGAATAATTGTATTCTATCGTTGAGGAATTGGATCGTGGAACTTTGCGCGCAATTATTCGACAAGCTGGATTGAGTGTGAATGAGTTTGAAAATTTATTGTAGCCTCCGTCAAGTTAGGGCTTCAAAACAACGCTGCTTTAGGAGGGAGTAAACCATGGCCTATCGCATCGAAACCGACAGCATGGGCGAAGTCCAAGTGCCGAACGACCGGTACTATGGCGCTCAGACTGCGCGTTCCCTGATTCATTTCAAAATCGGCACCGAGCGCATGCCGCGCGAATTGATTTGGGCCTTTGGCATTCTAAAAAAAGCCGCCGCCTCGGTCAACAAAGAATTGGGATTGCTTCCCGCTGAGAAAGCCGATTTGATCGTGAAAGCCGCGGACGAAGTCATATCCGGCAAGCTCGATGATCATTTTCCGCTGGTGGTGTGGCAAACCGGCAGCGGCACGCAAACCAATATGAACGCGAATGAAGTGATTTCAAATCGTGCGATTGAGATGGCCGGCGGCAAGATGGGCAGCAAAAAGCCGATTCATCCCAATGACGACGTCAACAAAGCGCAATCGTCGAACGACACCTTTCCAACCGCGATGCATATTGCCGCGGTGCACGAAATTCACCGCCGTTTGATCCCGATGGTGAAGCAATTGCGCGACACCCTGGCGCAAAAAGCCGAGACCTTCAAGGACATCATCAAAATCGGGCGCACCCACTTGATGGATGCCGTGCCGCTGACGCTGGGACAGGAATTCTCCGGCTACGTGGCGCAGTTGAACCATGATTTGAAGCGCGTCGAGATGGTATTGCCGCAGCTTTATGAATTAGCGCTGGGCGGCACCGCGGTGGGAACGGGACTGAATACCCATCCGCAATTTGCCGTGAAATCCACCGCCAGGATCGCCGAGCTGACAGGTTATCCTTTCATATCGGCCGAAAATAAATTCGAGGCGCTGGCGGCGCATGATGCGTTGGTGATGGCCAGCGGTGCGCTCAAAACCCTGGCGTGTTCGCTGATGAAAATCGCCAATGACGTGCGCTGGCTCGCTTCAGGTCCGCGCAGTGGTTTGGGGGAGCTTACGATTCCCGAAAACGAGCCCGGCAGCAGTATCATGCCGGGCAAGGTCAATCCCACCCAATCCGAAGCCCTGACCATGGTGGCCGCACAAGTGCTGGGTAATGACGTCACCATTGGCATCGGCGGCGCCTCCGGTAATTTTGAGTTGAACGTGTTCAAACCGGTCATTATTTACAATCTGCTGCAATCTATTCGTCTACTCGCCGATGCCTGCGAATCTTTCAACGAGCATTGCGCCGTCGGTATCGAGCCGCATCGCGCCAATATACGAAAGCATGTCGAGAATTCCTTGATGCTGGTCACGGCGCTAAATCCGCATATCGGTTATGACAATGCCGCGAAGATCGCAAAGAAAGCGCACAAGGAGAATCTCACGCTGCGGGAGGCTGCGATCCAGCTCGGGATTCTGACCGGCGAACAGTTCGATCAACTCGTGCGACCGGAAAAAATGATTGGGCCGGAAGGCTAAAATGGAGTGATGGAGTATTGGATTGATGGATTGTTGTCTCGATGGTAAGTGTTGCTCCATGTTGGGCTGGCCTGTCTCCTCAAAATGTCATTCAGCAGGAATCCTGTGAAGTGTGAGTACAGTGCTCAGTTTTATCACGCTTCATCGAAATAATAAGTGCAAATACTATTTACGCAAGCTGAAAATCGCCACTCTTCAATAATCCACCAATCCAATACTCCATCAATCCAATTTTTTGACGCGGGGCCGCCATGAATTATCTGAATTTCGATCTGCTCATCGAGCGCGCGCACGAGGGTTATGTTGCGCGCGTAACGCAATCGCCTGCGGGCGAGGCCACAGCGCAGTTCCGGCTGCCGTTTGCTGAAATGGAGTTGGAGAATTACCTGCTCAAGATCGGCCGGCCGCGGCGGGGCGTGCGCCGTTTGAATTCGCCGGAAATGGAATCTGCGAGAACTTTCGGCAAACGCCTGTTCGAAGCCGTGTTTGGCAGCGAAGTTTTCGGTTGTTTTCGCAGCAGCCTCGATCGCGCGGAAGAAAAGGAAACCGGTCTGCGTATTCGATTGCGCTTGAATGCCCCAGAATTGGCCGACCTGCCGTGGGAATATCTTTATAATCCTGCCCTCAATCGCTTCCTCGTGCTTGCCGTGGAAACGCCGCTGGTGCGTTATCTCGAATTGCCGGAACGCATCCGCCCACTGGCCGTAAAACCTCCGCTCAATATTTTGGTGATGATTGCCAGCCCGAACGATCATCCGGCCCTGGACGTGGAACAAGAATGGGAAAAGCTCAATCAAGCTTTGGCGCTCTTGCGGCGCCGCGGCTTGGTGGCGCTAGAACGCTTGGAAGAAGCAACGCTCTCGCACTTGCAACGGCATTTGCGCCAGGGCCAATATCATGTCTTCCATTTCATCGGCCACGGGGCGTTCGACGAGCAGACACGATCTCGGGACGTTGCTGCACAACCATCGACCGCTGCGTTTAGCCGTGCTCAACGCCTGCGAAGGCGGTCGTACTTCACGTACCGATCCCTTTACCGGAACGGCACAAAGCCTGGTGCAGCAAGGCATTCCGGCGGTGATTGCCATGCAATTCGAGATTACCGACGCGGCCGCGATTACTTTTGCACATGAGTTTTATTCCGCCTTGGCCGATGGCTATCCGGTTGACGCCGCGGTGGTGGAAGCGCGTGCTGCCATTTTTGCCGCGGGCAATGACGTGGAATGGGGCACGCCGGTATTGTATATGCGTTCGCCTGACGGGCGAGTTTTCGATATTGAGCCAGCGAAAACGACTCAACCTTCACCCGCGCCGCCGGAGGCGCTGAAACCCAAAGCTACGCCTGCACTACAACCGTCCCAAAAGACGGCGACGGCACAATCACCTCAGACGCCCAAGCCTAAACCGTCTGCGGCGCCTACCATGATCTCACCAAGACCAAGAACGCTTTGGCGGAATCCGTGGTTATTATCGCTGGCGTTGGTTACGTTGGTTTTAACTCTCTTTGCCATTTTTAAAAATCTTGATTTCAAAGAACCGGGCACCCAAATAGCGAGGCAAGCGAAAGCCTCCGAACGTGAGAAATTGTACACCCTGTATATATCAGAAGGCGACTCATTCTTCGGCCAGGGTAAATTTGAAAACGCTAAGCTCAAGTACCAAGATGCGCTGACTCAAAAGCCCGACGATGTTTACGCTACGAACCGCGTCAGCGAATGCAATCAAAAAATTGCAGAGCAGGAAAATGAAACAAAACGGGAAGAGCTTCATGCGCAATATCGCGACGAAGGGGACATCTTCTTCGGGCAAGGCGATTACGCCAAGGCAAAAAACCAATACGAACAGGCGCGTTCCTACAAAAGCGGTGACCGCCATGTGAACGAAAGAATTCAAGAATGCATCAACAGATTGATGGCGGCACAAAAGCCAAAGGAGAAAACACCTACTGGCATGGTACGCATACCCGCCGGTTCCTTTTTGATGGGTAGCGAAGACGGCGAAAACGATGAAAAACCGGTGCATAAAGTCTATATCGATGCATTTTACATGGACAAGTATGAAGTAACAGTGGCGCAATACCAACGCTTTCTTAACGCGAATACACAGCAGCGTCAGCCGGAGAATTGGCAGGAGCAGTTGCAAAACCCCAATCGCCCGGTGGTCAATGTGACCTGGGAGAACGCTAAAGCATTTGCTGATTGGCTGGATAAGAAATTGCCTACAGAGGCGCAATGGGAATATGCTGCGCGCGGTGGTTTTACCGGAGTTGACGGCAAGCCGCATTACAGATATCCTTGGGGAGACGAGGCCAGCGCAAGCAAAGCGAACTTTCGCTTTCTAGGCTTGAAAGAGGTTGGCAGTCATGCTGCCAATGGCTATGGACTTTTTGATATGGCAGGAAATGTGTGGGAATGGTGCTTTGATTGGTATAATGAAAATTATTACGCCAACAGTCCGTCTCAAAATCCGAAAGGTCCGAGTAGTGGCGAGCAGCGGGTGTTGCGCGGCGGCTCGTGGTACCTCGTTGCCGGCAGCATACGGTGCGCCAATCGCTTCAGGAACGGTCCGGCCGACACGAACAGCTATGTTGGTTTTCGCTGTGTCCAAGACGTTCGTTAATCTCTGAGCTCTTTTTACGCTTTTTACCTTTTATTCGAGCATGACCGCGGAGAAGATAGACCGCCTCAAAAAAGCCAACCTCAAATTGGAGCGCTTGCGCTATTGCGTGCGCCTCAGTCATGATTTGAGATTGATCAGCAACGAGAAGTACAGCGTAATGTCAAGAAAGATCAACGAAATCGGCGGCACCTTGGGCAATTGGATCAAAAACCTTGCAGGCCGGAAATGAAAACTCATACTGATCTTTATGCGAACATCTGCTCTTTCGAGAATTTGTTGGCTGCCGCGAAACAGGCGCAACGCGGTAAACGCTTTCAGGAAAACGTCGGGCGCTTCAACGCCAATTTGGAATACGAATTGGTGGGGCTGCAGCGGGAGTTACACGACAAGACTTATCAGCCCGGCCGTTATCGCGAGTTTATCATTTTCGAGCCCAAACACCGCATGATCTCCGCCGCGCCATATCGCGATCGTGTGGTGCATCATGCTTTGTGCAACGTCATTGCGCCATTATTCGAAAGAACTTTTATTTTCGACAGTTATGCCAATCGCACCGGCAAGGGCACGCACCGGGCGATTTTGCGCTATCAACAATTTTGCCGGAAGAATGCCTACGCGCTCAAATGCGATGTGAGAAAATATTTTCCGTCCCTCGACCACGAAATCCTGAAAGCGGAGATTCGTCGGACCATCGCTTGCCCGGATACATTATGGCTGATTAACCGAATTATTGATGGCAGCAATGTCCAGGAGCCTTTTTTTGAGTATTTTTCCGGCGACGATTTGTTCACGCCGTTCGAGCGGCGCAAAGGCTTGCCGATCGGTAATTTGACCAGCCAATTCTTCGCGAATGTGTATCTCAACCGCACCCGGCGGCGGCTTCGTCGCTTGCAGACGCAGTATGCCGCCGGCAATTTTTCTTGGGCTGATGTCGATCGCGCCGTGCAAGGCTGGCTGGGGCACGCAGGTTTCGGAAACACCTATCGTTTGCGAGAAAAATTGTTCGAGAGTCATCCCTTTCAAAAAACTGCTTGAGGCAGCGGTGCCGGCTCAGAGCAGCGGGTGTTGCGCGGCGGCTCGTGGAACAACAATGCCAACAACATACGGTGCGCCAATCGCAACAGGAACAATCCGGCCAACCGGAACAACAATGTATCAGGTGTGAATTGCCGTCGCTTTAGAGGAAAAATTGTACCGATTCAGCTTCCGACTCCGGTTGACAGAGTTAGTACGGTAAGTAACATTATAATGTCATCCTGGAAGGATCTTTTTGATATTGAGCACACTGCTTGTGCTGAAAAAGATGCCTCCTGCATGACATGTTACTTGGAAGCTCTTGACTCCGGTGATCGGGGTAAGTACTACGAGAAACTGGCGGGAAAATCGGGTATTAAAAATCACGACTTGCAGGTCAGTTTCTTGGAAAGTGCTTTTTGAACTTGAATAGTTACGAGAAATCAATGAACCAATAATACACTAACGGTTAAAGCATCCGCCCATGCTTTGCCGACAAGCGTTTCTTGCGCTTCACTCCTTGTTTTTTTCGTATGAGCGGAATCAAACATCGCAGGGCATCGTTCACAGCTTCTGAATCGGGAAAATATTCTTGCACTTCCGGCTCCAGCATGACTGCGCCATCTTCAAGCTTGAAGTGCTGCACGACAATCGTGCCGTCAGACTTGCGAATCTTGACGGTATGCCCCGCGCGATAAGCTTTGTAGTATTTGCCTCGTATGCCACCGGTCATGCTGGCAAAATCATATTCTGCGCGCAAGTCATTGTTTTCCGAGTCGACTCGTTTGGAACTTGCTCTTCTCATATTCGAAAGTCAATTGCATTTGAGGCCATTTTCTCTCTTCTCGAAGCAGTACTGACTATCTGCAAATTATCGTTGGTTGTACCATAGTAAATTTAGCACAACGTTTGAAATATGCAATTGCTGTTTTGGTGGAGTTTCTGCAATCTATCAATCCAATAATCATGCTGAAAAAACTATGCCAGATGATTTTTCCAAGGAAGGTTTGCGCTTCGAGTGCCAACCCAACTGCGGCGCCTGTTGCAGTCAACAAGGCGAGGTGTTTGTCACCGGACCGGAAATTCACCGGCTCGCCACATTCTTGCGCCTGCCGACGCCGGAATTTCGTAAGCGTTATTTGCGCAAAATACACGACAAATACGCCTTGATTGACCAGGCCAGTGGTGCCTGTATCTTTCTCAGCCAAGATCTGAAGTGTACGGTATACGAGGCACGGCCCGAGCAATGCCGCTCGTATCCGTTCTGGCCTCAGATATTGCGCGATCGATTGTCTTGGGAATGGGAAAGCTTGAAATGTCCGGGCATTGGCAAAGGGGAGATTGTCACGCTCACGCAGATCAAAAAATACGAAGGAAGTTTGAAATAGGCTCCAAATCAAATTCAGGCACTTTTGCTAATAGAATTCTGCAAAAGCCGCCTGCCCGCTTCCGCAATACTGAGATACTGGACCTTGCTGTGCCGAGCATATTGCTGATTCACATGCTCCAGCGCTGCAATCACTTCCTCAATATGCCCGAAGACCTTGCCGAAACGCGGATCCCCTCCCGATTCAAGATGAAAGCCCAGACTGACATAAATGTCGGATGCATGTAGCGCCGCAAGGGCAACGGCGCCATCGATTTGTTCGACCATATAACCGGCTTTGACATAATCAGCCAAAATCGCGGTGTCAGGAATTTCGAGCAGTTTTTGCATCCTCCTCGGCTGCGCTTCTGCCACGTCGTTTGAACGGCCCCAGATGTTGATACCGTCGGGATAAGCTGACAGAAAGAGCCTATTCGCCAAATAAGAATGTTCCGGCTGCCCTTTTGATCCCCAGAGTTGTGCCAGCCAGCGATCGAGAATACCACCTCTGCCGGCAAAAAACGAGGCGTCGACAGCCGAAGCCTCATATTGAAAGGACGGCTCTACCGTTTGCAGCGCCGCGTACACTGCGTCGTTCGCCATCCAACCGCCACAACGAAAGCTGACACAATCCTCGCGGGCAGCCATGATGCGGTGATCAACAAGTAACTCCCGCCCTTTTTTCACAATTTGAGAGATTTCCTCCTGGCGATAAGCGCCCAGCGGCACCCCGTGGCCATAGTCGATTTTCTCATGCCCGTCGTCGGTGAGATATGGCACGCATAAACCATAACGGCTGTTTTCTTGCGCGCCCCAATCCGGAACTGAAGGGTCTTCCACTGGATCCCTCGGCCATATGTCGCAGGCATGCATCAAACTCATCCAGCCGTGGATATGCAGCCCAATTTCGCAGTTGCTTTCTTTGATCAGATGGGTAGTATTGCGCGCATAGTATTCCACCAGAGCTTTGCTGCGTGTAAAATAAACCGGACAAATGAAATGCGTGATCGGAACGCAATTCTCAAAAACCTTGTTGAAATATTGAATGGCCTGCACGCCGCGATCAAAGCGAAAATGGGGATTGCCCTCGGGATTGTACGGTTCGCCCAGCGGATAGTCCAAACCATCCCAATCGCAGGTCACAGTGATGATCACTTGTCCCATATTTGTGCTTCAGAGCAAAACAAACACAGTCCGGAAACCGCTACAATAGCATCAGCTTACGCGTGGTTACGGTACCGTTCACTTGCAGACGATAGAGATAAATCCCGCGCGCCACCCGCCGGCCGGCACGATCGCGGCCATGCCATTTTATCACCTGCTTGCCCGGCGGCAGCAAGCCTTCCTGCAAACGAATAATCTCCTGTCCGAGTGTGTTGTAAATCGCGAGCCGTACAGTGGCAGCTCTGGGCAAAACATACGCAATGCTGGTTTCGTGATGCACGGGGTTGGGGTAATTCTGCCGCATCTCAAAGGCAACAGGAACATTTTCGTCTGCTCTTTCTGCAACGGACACAAAGCCGCTCGTGATGGGCAGAACGATATGCGATGGACGTGTGGCATCGAGATAAATTGTGTTCGTGGCAACCAGAGTATCCTGGCCCACACGGAACGGATTGCCGCTATTCGGGTTGGGATCGAAGCGCGGCGCATTGCTGCTGCTGATCGCCACACGAATGCGATGCCCGCGATTGAACAACATGGCCGTGGACCAAAGATCAATCTCGCACTCGTAAGGAGTACCGGGCGACAATAGATCCTCCTGCTCAGTGGAGATGCGATGCCGCGCCCGCACGGCGCCGTCCGCAATCAACATCGAACGGCCGTCGGGGTAAACATCCGTAAGCTTGGCCATGAAATCCGTGTCCCGCGCCGATGAAGAAAACCATAGCTTCACTTTGAGCGCGCCAATCACTTCAAGCGGTTCAGCCAGGATGGCCGAGGTAAACACCAACACGTCCGAGCGCGTTTCAGTCGCGCGCTGATCGAATGGCCCAGCCGGCATGGAGAGATTCTTGCCGCCAATCGTTGGCACCGGCTGGCGAGGATCGTAAACATAATCTGCGGATGCCGCAGAGGTCGCGGGAGGGGTCGGTTGCAGCCCGCCGCCGGCGTGAAAATAAAACGGTGTGGCTTGTGCGGCGGGCGGCCAGTCCTCTGCCGTTCGCCATTCGTTTCCCGGTGCGCCGTCCTCAATCGCACCCATCACATAATACTTTACTGCCGGCTCGGACATAAGGCCGTTGTCGTTGCCAAGCAGCCAATAGTCGAACCAGCGCAGGAGCTCGGCCAGATCATTGAGCTTCGAATTCGGAGGAAAATCCAGCTCACCTTGCTTGGTGTCCCGCCAACCGCCGTGCGTCCACGGCCCAATCACCAACTTCTGCTTGCCACGGGCACCGTCAGCGGCAAGATGCTGGGAGCCGGTGAAACCCTGTAGCGTACCTTGCAAAAAAATGTCATGCCAGCCGCCCCAATGATACATGGGAACATTCACGACCGGCCAGCGCGTGTTTAAATCCATACGACGCCAGGTGGCATCGTAACGCGGATGCGACACGAAGAAGGACAGGAGATATTCGCTCCCTTGCGAGGTCAGCCATCCTTCCACAAGATTCTTCAGAAACACGCCTCCATAATATGTGGATTGCGCATACAAATCCGTAGCGCCCACCGCCACGAACTGGCAAACCAGATGCGGGGGCGCAGCGCCCGCCATCATATATTGCGCAATGCCCAAGGCCGACGCGCCGAAAGTACCGACTTTGCCGTTGCTCCAGGCTTGCGCGGCGATCCATTCGACCGTGTCATAGCCGTCCTGTTTTGCGCCCCAGCCGTCATCCAGAAAGAGGCTGTCGATGCCCTCGGAAGCAAAGCGCCCGCGTGTGTCTTGCGTTACGACGGCAAACCCGAGATTGGTCAAAATCTCAAACACAAACTGGTCTTCCGGATCGATTTCTTTGCTGTATGGAGTGCGCATCAAAATCGTCGGCCAGGTGCCGGGGTTCTCGTTCAAATACACATCCGTCGATAGACGAATGTCGTCGCGCATGGAAATTAAGTGGGTGGTCTTGATGTAGGCAGAGAGTGGGGCGGCGAGTAAAAGAACTAGACATGTGCTGAAAAGAGTGATCATCGTTTTCATCTTCAATCTTCCATAATTGAATTGAATGTCATTTTCTCCGGACTTGCCTTTTATTGCGAAAATCGCGAATCCTCTGTTTACACCCTCAGTGAAAGCTGTAAACTACGCTCTGCCAGCGAAGGCCTCAACGTTTTCAATCCCGCCGAATTGAAATAGATGCTGGCTTTACCTCACGAAGGCAATCTTCTTTACCCGTACAAAATCTTTGGTTCGCAAGCGGTAAAAATAGATGCCAGGGGATGAAAGCAGATCGTGATCATCCGCACCATTCCAGATGATTCGATAACGTCCCGGCCGCGTTTCGCCTTGCACAAGCAATCGCACGCGTTGTCCAAGAACATTTACAATTTCCAGTGTGATCGCGCCGGAAAAATCAGCCGGCAGCTCATACTGCAACGTGATTTGATTGCGAAACGGATTGGGAAACCCGTGCAGCGCGAAATGATCCGGCGGGGTTTTCGATTCATGCACGGTCGTGGGGGGCGCGACAAAAAACGAATACCAACTTCCGGCAAGCGCCGCGCGCGGGGCATGGCCGGTGCGACCTTTTTCATCCTCCGCCGAAATGAAATAATTAACATTTTGCCCGCCTGCCATTGCGGGAATTTCGCCAGCATACTCGGCCGGATTACCCGTCGCCGTGAGC
Source organism: bacterium (assembly GCA_050732395.1). Classification (GTDB taxonomy): domain Bacteria; phylum Zhuqueibacterota; class Zhuqueibacteria; order Zhuqueibacterales; family Zhuqueibacteraceae; genus JBIOXB01. The sequence goes on along the minus strand of JBOHQX010000298.1, from coordinate 1,626 downwards.
GCAACTTCTTCAAACGGCAATTGTCCCCCGGTGCTGAAATGTAACGTGTAACTTTGCGGCACGAGTGCCGCCGGCTCGGTGAGCACGATGGGGCCGGTGATTTGCGCCACAATTCGATGGGGCCCGGCAGTGTAGACCGTATCGGGCAACGGTTGATGCTGCACCAGCGGTTCTTCGCCTACCGCATACGTGATGAACAGATTCGGTCCGCGATTTTCCAGGATCAACGGCTGTATGCGTGAAGTATCGGGATGAAAAAAGTCTGCGCCAGTTCCGACTTCTGGCGTCATGCTGAACACTTTATTCTTCTGGATTTGTTCGCCGTAAAACCAATCGTCGGAATCACCATTGACGGTGTAGCCGACCGTTTCCAAGCCCGTGCCGCGATGATAGTGATTGTAAGCCACGATGCTGTCGGCGAGGGCGACAAAACTTGCATGGTCCGGCGTCGGTCCGTCCTCGTACCCCCAGGGATAGATCACATAATTGCCAAAGGAATGATAGGACAGTGCTGCGCGAAATTGGTGCGATGCAACAAAGTCGCGCAAAGCCGCGGTTTCAGGCTCGGAAAAAGGGGCCGTACCGCGATAATTCGAGTCGAAACCATTGCCGCTGGAGCCGCGATTGTCATATCCCCATTTGAACCCATAATTGCGATTGAGATCGATGCCGAAAGAGCCATCCTCGTTGGCGCGGCGATTCTTGCGCCAGATCATATCAGTGCTGAAGACGTAGTCCAAGCCATCCGGATTCAGAATCGGCACCAGCCAGATTTGCCGATGATCGACCAGGTAAGTGATATACGGATCGAGCCCATAGTGCGATAACAGGTAGTTCATGTAGTCAAGCACGATTTCCTGCGTGATAATCTCGCGCGCATGATGCTGGCCGATGATCAAAACTTCCGGCTCATCTTCTGCAGCGGCGGCGTTGTCGGAAATCTTTACCGCCCAAATATCGCGGTCGGCAAGGCCTTCTGCCTTCTCCCAGCTATCGCCGAGGTCTACGACTTTCACCAGTTGCGGATAAACTGCCTCCGCGAGGCGGATTTCTTCGACGGTTCGCCGGTAGTCGTGAAAATGATCCAGGTAGTCTTGTTCGCGCAATTGGCGCTGATACTCCTCCAGATCATCATGAAGAATGGTGCAGCGCAAGCCCCGTCTTTGCAATTCCTGCAATTGAGCGGGCGTAGCTATCGCGTCCAGGCTTTTTTGTCCTGCGTCGAATTCGAGTACATCCAAATCAGAGGAGAACACTTCCCGCCATTGCTCGGCCTCCCAGGACTTCACCTCGAGGCGGATCAGCATACGCGGGCGCTGCTGCAGAACCTCTTGAGAAGGAGCGCTGCCGGCAAGGAGCAGTATATACGTGGGAATCAAACACTTGGTGAACATGCGGGCTTTCCTGTACTAGATTTGACCAGTTGTTTTGATCCGTGGGAATTGTACTGAGACCTGATGGGGCTATCCCATCCGTCCAGAGCACTCGGAAGGGCCTTCTTAAGCTTGGGCACGAGTAATGCGCTGACTGAATTCTTCGATGGAATAAATATTTGATAGATAGGTGGGCGGCTGACAACAAATATGTTAAGCAAATAACAAAGAAAAGAACCCAAGTATCCTTACC
>JBOHQX010000297.1:0-2653 GCA_050732395.1 bacterium | reverse complement strand
CGATGCGGACCAACGTGAAATCGACGCGTACCGGCCGATGCGCTCGAACTCCTCGAAGTTGGCAGCGAGAAGGCGGGCCACGGTTTCATGATCGCCCGCGGCGCAGGCTTGTTCGATCGCCTCGGCCGCCATCCCGTGCTCTTCAAACCAAGCCGCAGCACGCCGATGCAGAGCAGGCACCAACTCGTGTTGCTCCTCCATCAGATGCGCACGGAGAACGTCCGCAAATAGGTGATGATAGCGATACCACCGGCGCTGATCGTCGAGCGGAACGACAAACAGGTTGCCTCGCTCCAGGGCCTCCAGCACCCTGTTGCCATATTCCCGGCCGGTGACGGCGTCGCATAGCGGACCGCTGAGCCTGTCGAGGATGGAGGTCTGGAGTAGAAAGCTCCGGACACGTTCGGGCTGACGCTGCAGGACTTCTTCGACCAGATAGTCCACGATGTAGCGGTCATTGCCCGTGAAGGCTGTGATGAACCCGGCAACGTCGTCTCGCGCCCGGAAGGGCGGCTTTGGAGCCGCCTGCATGGAAAGCGCTGCCAGTTGGAGCCCTGCGATCCAACCCTCGGTCCGCGTCTCCAGTGCCGTCACGTCGGTTGCTGAGAGGTCCAGACCCATCACCTCATTGAGAAAAACAGCCGCCTCGTTGGAGGTGAAACGCAGGTCGGCGGCGCGTAGCTCAGTCAATTCGCCGCGCCCACGGAGGCGAGCCAGGGGCAAGGGTGGGTCTGAACGGCTGGCGATGATCAGATGCATCTGTGGTGGGAGGTGGTCGAGAAGAAAAGCGATTGCGCTGTGAACGGTCTGGGCATCGATAACGTGGTAGTCGTCGAGGATGAGAGCGAAGCCCTGCTCGATCGCATTAATTTCATTCATCAAGGTCGTCAAGACCGACTCAATCGGTGGTGGCTGTGGCGAGTGCAGCAAAGAAAGCGCGCTCGCGCCGGCCCCGGACCGGACCTTCTGCAGTGCGGTGATGAAGTAGGCCCAGAAGAACGCGGGGTCATTGTCGTTCTGTTCCAGTGAGACCCAACCTGCGGCCCGTTCGCTGGCCGGTGTAGCCGCAAGCCATTCAGCCAGCAGCGTGGTCTTGCCAAAACCGGCAGGCGCCGAGACGAGAGTCAGCTTACGCTCGATCCCTTGTTGCATGCGTTCGATCAGTCTCGGACGCGACACCAGACCGGGACGCCACTTGGGGATATAGAGCTTGGTCTCAAGTAGCGCGTTTCCAGCGACCATATTTTTGCGCGAATTAACCATATGCTATTTTGAAATTTAGTTTTCAAACGTAGCCTATGTAAAATTGTTGCCTAAGGATTTCTATTTGCCGGTCTCAATGCCATGTTTCGAGAACATGCTCCACTTTGTCGCGCACCATCGCTCGTGCCTCGAAACGATCGTAACCGCGAGAGAGCAGCTCGTCGTAGTTGGTTAATTGATGGCGTACATGGGCTTGCACGGCCAAGTAGATGGCTTGCTCATCGAAATGCTTGGCTGCAGCGCTACGTCCCACGCGACCACTGTATTTGCGGCAGGCATGTTCGGCGACCTTTGCAGCAGTCTCCGGCGAGCATTTGGGATAGAGCCTCGTGATGTGCTCGCTAAAAGCCTCGACATATTCCGCATCCAGCTCTTCCCTTTTCTGCGCCTCGCGTTCACGACGGCGCCGGCGAACTTCCTCATCCGCCAGGCACTCCTCTTCCGCCTTCTCCAACGCCCCCGATTCAACAAGCACACCCTGTCGCTCATAGTGCTTGCGTGTCCGGCTCCACGCCAAGACTTTGGCATGAAGACGCGAATGTTTGGCGGCGCGACGCGTCAAGGCGGCATTGCCGGAGGGCAGAAAAGCCAGATGATCCAAATCGGCGCAGGAGAGGCAAAGCGCTCCTTTGTCCCGGTTCAAAGTAATGAAACTGCCCGGACATAATTCTGTCTTGCATTCCTCGCATGCAGATTCCCGACGGATGATAAAGACGAGCAGCTCATGAGACGTTGGTGAGTTGATCATGACGTCACCCGACGCGTTGTATGGATATGTACATTTATTTGTGTTTCAGCACAGCAATGGCAATCTCATTTTGCACTTTCCCAGCGACGGATGTCAAGGATGGAAAACACATCTTAAAATTCTACGCCAGTTTTCAATAAAGCCGCTCCAGCGTCCTTTCGGGCTGAAAACTGAAGCCACTACGCCGCTGCGGCTTTTTCGACAGGATTTACAAGATGGAGTGAACTTATCTATGGGTCGTTAGTGCCATAATAGTCAAATCTGTGCAAAAAAAGCTAAAACTTTCACGCAAAGATGCAAAGGCGCAGAGATTTCCTTAAGAAAGACCCTGCGTATTGTTTGCGTCTCTGCGTCTTTGCACGAGCTCTTCTTTTTGGTCACGGTTTATCCTAAATGCCCATTAGATAAGCTGATGATCGCCCAATGGAAGGAATTCGTACAAGATACTTTCATGGTTTCAGGTGCATGATCCATGCAAATAAAACTCGCTATTTTACGGGCTTTTTTTGTTGCGGTGTAACTATTCAGCTCCTGTTTCTTGTAAGCGGATTGAACGGATAAAGCGGATTTCTAAAACTTGTTTTGCAGAATCACTATCCGTTCAATCTGCTTCATCCGTTTACTCTGCTTTTTTTGAGCTGA
>JBOHQX010000296.1:0-34381 GCA_050732395.1 bacterium | reverse complement strand
CGGTCAATTGGCGGTCGGCGGATTCTTTGATGCGTTTGTCCAAAAGGCTGTTGCGCTACAAAGCGGCTTGTACGCTTCCGGCCGTGGCGTTGGTTGGCGCCGCCATCCAGGCATAAGTCTTCAGCGCTGCAAAGTTGGCCTCGGTGTCATAGTCATGCTTGATGTTGACGGAAGAACAGCCCGTGACAAGTGCCAAAACACCGATGATCAAAAACAGAACTGCGGTTTTCATAAAACTCCTTTCAGTTTGTAAGGTTTGTGAAGCCGGACTTGCGTGCGGTGGTTTTCAGCAATTCATCAAATCGTGCGTACAAATCCGGCTTCGTGTTGTTGACTGCGTCCGTAGATTGAATCAATTTACATGATCAATATAAGCAACGAGAGGGTGTAGCGTCATGCACCGAATGGTGTATTTTAGGGGTGTAATCAGGGAAGTGCAAGGAATGGTTGAAAAAGGCCAAGAAATCCTCTTCCAACTATTGTGAATCAGCCAATCTCGATTAAAAAAACTGTATCTATTCAGCCCATATTTTTAGAGTAAGTAAGCGGATCGAGTGGATTGAGCAGACTACGTCCGTAGGATAATTACAACAAAGAATTTTTAAAAATCCGCTTTATCCGCTCAATCCGCTTACTGCTTATTCTGTTCGCTTTCAGCTCATCCGTTTTTGAAATTTCATCGCGCTCGCCGAAAGAATGACCACGCCGAAAATCGCCAGCGGAATGATTTCATTCCACAAAAATTTGAGCGGCGTCGCCTTCAGAAAAATCTCACGCAGCAGATTGATGTAATAGCGCAGCGGATTGAGATACGTCACCTTTTGCCAGCCCTCCGGCATGTTCTCAATCGGCGAGAGAAAGCCGGACATCAGCATGAGAAAAATCATGAAAAACCACGAAATGAACATCGCCTGCTGCTGCGTTTCCGCCAACGTCGAGATAAAAATGCCGAGGCCGAGCGAGGTAAAAAAATACAGCAGCGAGACGCCGAGAAACAGCCAATAGCTTCCCGCCAGGTGCAGCTTGAAAACCAGAAAAGCGACACCCATCATGAGGTTGATCTCGACAAACCCGATGAGTACAAACGGCAGTACTTTGCCGATCATCAATTCCACGCGACGAATCGGGGTCACCATCAATTGCTCCAGCGTGCCGATCTCCTTTTCCCGCACCAGCCCCATCGAAGTTAAAAACATCGTCACGATGGTGGCCAGCAAGCCGATAAGGCCGGGAATCATGTAATGCTTGCTTTCCAAATTCAAATTGTACCACAACCGTGTTTCGCTGACGAGCGGCAAGTTTGCTGACTGCGTCACCACAGCCTCAGGCGCAGCTGAGGATAGAATGCCCTGGGCATAGCCGAGCGCGATGCCGGCGGTATTGCCGTCGAGTCCGTCGGCAATAAGCTGCACTTCCGGGCGCAAGCCGCGCTCGAAATCACGGCCAAAATGCGGTTTGATAAACAGGCCGATTTGCGCCTGCCACCCGTCCAACGCTTCATGAATGTCCGCGGCGCTTCCTACATAACCGGCAAAGTTGAAATAAGGATTATGCGCAAATCGCCGGCACACCTCACGGCTGGCAAAGCTGTTATCCGCGTCACAGATCAGCAGCTTGATGTTTTTGACGTCGGTGGTCATCACCGGGCCAAGCACCAGAGTTTGCACGATCGGTACGATAAACATGATCCCGAGCATCGCGCGATCGCGAAAAACTTGGAGAAATTCCTTTTGGAGGAGATAGAGGATGCGTTGCATTTTTTAGCTCACTTTTTAGTGATCAGTCTGTTCAGTATTCAGTATTCAGTGTTCAGTATCCAGTATCGAGTATCCAGTATCTCGTTGTCAACTGAATACTGAATACTGGACACTGAATACTGATTCCTAAACCTCCAGCGTCATCTTGAATTTTTTAGCGCTGATGGCCAGGAAGAAGATTCCCATGCAAACCAGCACGCCAAAGGGCAGCCAGAGATGAATAATCGTATTGCCCTTCAGCATCACGCCGCGAATGATGGGAAGAAAATAGCGCGCCGGCGCCAGATAAGTAATGAGCTGCAAAACCTTCGGCGCGGAAGCGATCGGAAAGATGAAGCCGGACAGCATGACGGTGGGTAGCAGCGTACCCATCAACGCGACCATCATCGCCACCTGCTGCGTCCGCGCGCGTGTTGAAATCAGCAAGCCAAAAGCCAGCGCCACGCAGACGAACAGCAGGCAACCCAGCAAAACCAGCGTGACACTGCCGAGGATTGGTACATTGAACCAAAAGCGCGCCAACAACAAAATCAGAACGCCGTCCGTGAAAGCGAGAAACATATACGGCACAACTTTGCCGAGAATGATTTCAAACGGACGAACCGGCGAAACCAAGATCTGCTCGAGCGTGCCGGTTTCCTTTTCGCGCGCGATGGTGAGGCTGGTGAGCAGCGCAGAGATCATCATGAGAATCAACGCCACCAGGCCGGGAATGAAAAAGTAGGAGCTTTTTAACGTGGGATTGTACTTGATCGTCGTGCGCGCATCGATCGCGGGCGCCACGCCGCGCCCGGCGTTGTACGCTAGCAAAACCTGATTCGCGTAATTCTGAATCGATTGCGCCGAATTCGAATCCCCGGCGTCGATCAAGACCTGCACGGAAGCCGGCCTCGGACCATTCAGGGCTGACGCAAAATCTTGCGGTATGATCAGCGCCATTTTGGCGTCGCGCCGCTGAAACAAGCTCCCAATTTCGGATTCGCCGCGGTTGAAATAGCCGGCCGTAAAAAACCGGCTGCCTTGAAAGGCCCGCACCAGCTCGCGGCTCGCCGGCGATTGCGAATGGTCGATCACGGCGAGATTGACGTTTTGAATTTCCATATTGATCGCATAGCCGTAGATCAACAGCATGAAAATCGGCATCGCCAATATAATAATCAGCGTCCGAGTATCGCGCCGGATGTGGATGAACTCTTTGCGGATGATGGGGATGATTCGTGAGGACATGTGAGCCTCTGGTTATGAAGTGATCAGTGATCAGTGATTAGTGCCACTTGCTTACTGATCACTGCTTACTGATCACTGATCACTGGCCTTATCAACGATCCACCAAATGAATAAACACCTCCTGCATCGACGCCTTACCATACTGCTTCTTCAACTCCAGCGGCGAGCCGAGCGCGATGATTTCACCCTGATACATGATCGAAACGCGATGGCAATATTCGGCCTCGTCCATGTAGTGCGTCGTCACAAAAATCGTCTTGCCCTGCCGCGCCATTTGATAAATCAAATCCCAAAAATTGCGCCGCGCCTCGGGATCGACGCCACCGGTGGGCTCATCCAAAAAAATGATGGAAGGATCGTGCAGCAACGCGCAGCTCAATGCCAGACGCTGTTTGAATCCGAGCGGCAGCGCGCGTGTGGGCGTGTTCGCCTGCTCGGCCAGGCCTAACTCTTGCAACAGGGCCGCGCGTTTTTTTAGCAGGGCCTGCCGTTGCAGTCCATAAACCCCGCCATAAAACGCGATGTTTTCCGCCGGCGTCAAATCATCGTACAGTGAAAACTTCTGGCTCATGTATCCGATGCGCTGCTTGATCTTTTCATTCTCTTTAAAAATGTCGAATCCGGCGACGCGGCCCGCGCCGGAAGAGGGCAGCAGCAATCCGCACAACATGCGAATGGCCGTGGTTTTGCCGGCGCCATTCGCGCCAAGAAAGCCGAAAATCTCGCCTTGCTGCACGGCCAGATTGAGGTTTTTCACCGCATCAAATTTTCCAAAGCGCTTGCCGAGATTCTCAGTGTGAACGGCGTAGCTTGACATGGTTTCATCCATTGATTTGAATTAAATTGACAATGTTAGCACTACAACGTCAAGTCAGCGCGACCACTTGCCGCTGTCATTCAGAAGGGATCCTGGTTAGCACTGTCGAAGGCTTGGTACTTGTTACGGGTGCCGTGGATGGCGCTCACCAAGATTCCTTCTGAATGATAAATTCGGGCTTTGGCGTGATTTATTCTCACGCCGCTGTTTTCATCAGTTCCATGAAAGTATCTTCAATACCCGGCTCAATTCGCCGCATATCGACAACAGTCTCTGGCGCGCTTGCGATCATGTGCGCGATCGTTTCCTGCGCGAGCGGCGTCGCGTAGCTCACGTGCAGCCGGTCGCCGAACACCTGCACCGACTCGTTCGGCACTGCTTTCTTAAAATAAGGGATCAGGAGCTGCGGCGCCGGGGCGATCACTTCATACAGCGCGTGTGGAAAGTTTTTGGTAATCAAGCGCGGATCATCGAGCGCGAGCAGCTTGCCCTTGTGCATGAACGCCACGCGATTGCACAGCACGGCCTCGTCCATGTACGGCGTGGAAACGAGAATCGTCACGCCGTCATCACGCAATTGCTGCAGGATCCCCCAGAACTCGCGCCGCGACACCGGATCGACGCCGGTGGTGGGCTCGTCGAGAATCAAAACCGTCGGCGTGTGAATCAGCGTACAAGACAGCGCCAGCTTTTGCTTCATGCCGCCGGAAAGTTGTTTCGCCAGGCGATCTTTGAATCGCTCGAGCTTGCTGAATTGATAAAGCTGCGCCAGGCGTTTTTTCTTTTCCGCTTCCGGCACGCCGAACAAATCCGCGAAGAACATGAGATTTTGCTCGATGGAAAGATCGGGATAAAGCGAAAACCGTTGCGGCATGTAGCCGAGAATGGCGCGCACCGCGGCAACTTGAGTACGCACGTCGAGGCCGGCGATGTGCATGTGCCCGTCTTCAATCGGCAACAGCGTGCAGAGCGTTCGCATTGTTGTGGTTTTGCCCGCACCGTCCGGACCGATCAAGCCGAATAGCTCGCCGCTTTTTATATTGAGCGAGAGTTTATCGACGGCCGTTGTTTTGCCGTAGCGCTTGCTGAAGTTTTCGATGGCGATGATTTCAAGCATTTTAGTATCTCGAGTTTCGTAATCACGTTTCGTCGTTCGTAGTCGCGCCTTCAGGCGCTGAAGTTTCGATTTGAAAAGGAATCTCGTACCAAAGGTTTGCGCCTAAAGGCGCTACTACAAACTTATTGAAACCGGCATGCCGTGCTTCAAAACGCGATCGGGATTTTCAATATTGATTTTCACCGCGTACACCAACGCCGTACGGCTTTCCTCCGTCAAAATATTTTTCGGCGTGAATTCGGCTTTCGCGTTGATCCAAGCCACGGTGCCTGCGAGCGTTTGATTCGTGCCGTCAATCTTGACTTGCGCGGGCTGGCCGATTTTGACTTTCGGCAGAAAGGTTTCCGAAATGTAGACCTTCGTCCACATTTTGGAAAGATCGACTAACTCCACAATCGGCGCATTCGACGAGATGGTTTCACCGGCGTCGTAAAATCGTGTTGTAACCGTGCCACTGATCGGCGCCGTCACTACGGCGTCGTTGATTTGGCGTTGCAGCAGTTTCGCTTGCGCTTCCAGCCCTTTTTCTTCGCTGGCAATGGCTTGCAAGTTTTGTTTCGCGGCATCCAGCGTGGTGTTGGCGCGATCATAAGCGTTTTTTGAATCATCCAATGCTTGTTGCGAAGCTGAGCTCTTTTGAAAAAGGCTGAGAAAACGCTCGTATTTGGTTTTGGCGTATTCACGATCATCCTGCGCGCGCCGCAATTGGGTCAAGGCCAGTCGATGCTGCGCGTTGATCTCCTCCAGGTTGGCCTGTATCTGCTCGAGCTGATAGCTCAGCTTCTCGGTATCGACCAGCGCGAGCGTGTCGCCGCTGTTGACGTCCTCGCCCTCGTCGACGTTGAGTTTCAGCAAATAGCCGCCGGTTTGCGCCGCCACTTTGATCGCCGTGCCTTCGACAATCGCGCTGGCTTGAAAAGTAGAGCCGTCTTTCTGCGCGCAACCGGCGAACAGCCACAACGCAAGCCAAAAACACCATACAATCTTTTGCATGATCTTCTCCTTGAGAAAAAATTTAGCCACTAAATAAAGGCAGCCATCTGATTATCTAATAAATCTTCCGCAGTATTCAAACTCAGTTCGAAACTAATGCTCTACGAGCAACAGCAAAATGCATGAGCTTTTTAACACAGAGACACGGAGCACACAGTGCGGCGTAGCCGCAACCAAAAGAAAAGCGTGGCCACGGAATTACACGGAAGCGCACGGAATTATTGAATGCGAATAATGACAAATAGCTCATTCCATTCCGTGTATTTCTGTGTGATTCTGTGGCTAAAAACTCTGCTAAAAAAGCCAAGTTTTGCGGTATTGTATTACAGAGCGTCACAGAGTGAGTTTCGCTCTTCGAAGTTCTTAAGAACTCTCCGTGAAACTCCGTGTCTCTCTGTGTCTCCGTGTTGAAAAAAGCGTTAAACGATGTAAAGAACTTTCAGAATTTTTCAGCAACGCGCCGGTTTTATTTACCAATCACACCGGTCGCCCACAGCATTTCGCTTTGCGCCAGATAATACTCAATCAACGCCCGCTGCAACTGCACTTCGGCCTGGGTCAAATCAGATTCGGCGACGATCAAATCGTTGGTCGTGGCCACGCCCTCGCGTTGCTGCACGTCTGCGATGCGATAACGTTCTTGTTGTTGCCGCACCAACTGCTCTGCCAACTCGATTTGTTCGACGGCATATTTCGCATTCTCCCAGCTTCTCTCAACTTCGTAATCGATATTGCGCAGCAATTCGCGTTCTTCCAATGTCAGACGGTGGTATTCCACGTCAGCGGCTTCCATGCGATGGCGATCCTGATTGCCGCGCCACAGATTCCACTGCATATTCACGCCGATCATGCCGTAATTCATCCATTGATTGGCGACCGGATTCAAGCCGGGCTTGCTGTAATAATATTTTGCTTCCGCGCCAATCTCCGGAAAAAGTGCTGATTGCGCCAGCTTGCGGCTAAGTTTTGCGCTGCGTTGCCCGAGTCGAACGCCGCTCAATTCGGAACGGGATTGCACCGCCGTTTGTTTGAGGCTATCCAGCGGCGCGCGAAACGCCGGCGGCCTGGTCAGATCTAATTCGGCGATGGGGCGCACCTCCGGCAAGTTCAACAATTTTGCTGCCTGTAAATCCGTGAGCCGTTGGTCGCGCTGATTCAGCTCCATTTGAATCTTGATCTGTAGTGTTTGATTGTAAACTTGCAGGGTATCGTATGCCATGGCCTGCGCCGCGTTGAACAAATTGCGCGTTTGCTCGAGCTGCGCGCCCAGCCGCGACAAGCTTGCTTCCTGAATACTGCGCTCCTTCTTCGAGCTTTGGGCTTGATAGAACAGCAGATAGACTTGATAAGCCGTCTGCTGCTGCAAAACCTCTAATTTCGATTGTTCCGATTCCAGCGCGGTTTGCGCCAATTTGACTTGCGTGCCCAATCTCGCGCCGGTGAAAATGGGCTGGCGCACGCCGAGGGCGATATCCGTGCGATCATGTCCGCCGAGCTTGATACTCGGCCTCCTGAAGTCGGGCGGCAAGGGCAGACCGAGGTTGTCGATCGGAATTTCGAGTTGCGCAATTTCGTCCGTGTATGATGATGCCGCGTTGAAATCAACCGAGGGCAAGCGCTGGCCGCGCTTGATCGCTACTTCCAATTCGGCAGATTTCTGCTTTTGCTGTTGCTGTTGCAGTTGCAGATTATTCTGCCGAGCAAGACGCAAGGCTTCGTCTAGCACCAGCGGCGTTTGCGCCTGGCTCATGCCGGCAAAAAGGAGCAACATGATCGCCGGGCCCCAAAAATTTGAAAAAATAAGCTTTGTGGTGAAGCTCCCAGGGCAAAATCCGGATTCTCTGTACGTTCCGATACGCTGGGGACTTGGCGTTCCCCCATTTTGCTTCCATAATCCATGTCGTTTCATCATCAACTCCGCAACTTGTTTTAACAAGAGGCTGGCAGCTTTGAGTTTTTGAGACTGCCTGCGGCCATCTGATTCAGTCAATTTACAGGCTCAATATACGCACTCAGGGGGTGTAGCGTCATGCACCGAAAGGTGCAGTTGTAAGGTGCAATTAACAACTTACTTTTCACGAGAATTGGAAAGACTGGCATTTTCGGCCCCATCCCCGGACATTTCATATGGGACATTTCTCTTTCATCCCTTTCGGCGTGCAGCGCCGGCCAACAAGCGCTCCGTAGCTACGGTTGCCCTCAGGTGCTCGCCCTCGCCAATTGGGCCGGCATCATCAAATGCCTCCACCTTGAAGCGAAACAGCTTGCCCTCAGGCCCAAGATAGGTTGCCACCGCCGTGACCTTGCAACCAACCGGAGTGGCCGCTGTGTGCTTGACGTTGAGGGACACTCCGACAGACAACTCCCCATCCTGGAGCATAGGCATCATCAGCCGCGCCGCTGCAAGCTCCATGAGCGCAATCATGCGAGAGGTGGCGAAGACTTCCGGAAAGGAGTCTTCAGGTGAAATGGTCAGAGCGCTCGCCGTATCACTGTGCTGGACTATGAACGAGGCCTCTGCGGACTTGCCGATGTTGATCATATGTTTGCCCTTTTACATGATTGATTTACGATTGGCGATTGACGACCGGAAAACGGCCCTTTCGGGGTTTCGATTTACGAAGGGTTGGTCAGGATCTGAAATCGTAAATCGTGATTCTTGAAACAGCATCATTTTCCTAGAGATTTTAATACAATCCTTATGGGGTTGAGAAGCCAAAGCAATGCGCCACCTCTTTTGGAAATTTCTTAATTCGTACACGCCAATCTGGCTTCGCGTGGTTGATTGAATCATTTAACGGAATCAATATACGCAGGGAAGGGGTGTAGTGGCATGGGCCGAAGGATGGGTTTTGGGGGTGTAATTGGTGAAAAAATGTAGCTATTCAGCGGCCTTCTCCCGACTGGTAGTTTATTCGCCGTTTAACACATGCTGTCATCCAGGAGGGAACTTTTCAAACTTAAGGCACGATGTTATGCTCAAAAGGACTCCTCCTGAGTGACATGTTACTTGGAAGCTTCCGACTCCGGTTGACAGAGTTAGTACGGTAGGTAACATCATAATGTCATCCTGGAAGGATCTTTTTGATATTGAGCGCGGTGCTTGTGCTGAAAAAGATGCCTCCTGCATGACATGTTACTTGGAGGCTATCGTCTGTTATTCCGGCGAATGCCGGAATCTCCTCGATTGATTTTCATAGCCACGTGCTCGAACACAGGAGACTCCTGCTTTCGCAGAAATGACATCTGAACAGTTACGATTTTTCATACAAATTTAGCCAACTGCAGCCAGCTTTTCTCCCACGGAAGAGTTGGCCTTGTTTTTTGGTTTTCGTGTTCAAATTCCGTGAGCTACTTTTGGCTTCTTATCGCCAAATTCCTTCACCCGTTTATAGTTGAGCTGAAAACAGAAGTCGCCGCGGCGGCCGTTTTTTTTCGACAAGATTGACAAGATTTGGAGGATCGATCTTCATCTTGTAAATCTTGTTAATCCTGTCAAAGGAATCAGAATTTTGCTCTGAGTTCTTTGTGCGAACCGCCTAAAGCAGCTTCAAACTAAGCGCAAGCTGCTTGCGGTCTGAAAACGAAACCCCTCGGCGACAAAAATCACCTCACCAACGACATCTTCTGCCGTGCTTGATACAGTAACTTTCCCTCGTCCAAGACGCGCAATTCGACAAAATAAATTCCACTTGCCAGATCCTCCGCCTGCCAAACTCTTTGATGGTTCCCTGCCCTCAAGGTTTCATTTACCAACGTTGTGAGAGCTTTGCCTTCGATATCATAGATCGTGACGATCGCCAGTGCCGTTCTGGCGAGATCAAAGGTGATCGTCGTTTGCGGGTTGAAAGGATTGGGATAATTCTGTTTGAGCGCGAACGTCACCGGCACATCTGGTTCGCGTTCAGCAACGGAAACCGGGGGTAAAGCGAAACTGCCAATGTTTTTGGTCTTGGCATTCAAGCCGCTGCTGCTGAACGCCTGCACGTTCCAATAGTAAGTGCTCTTCGTCAGAGCATTGGTGAGGTTGTACGTCAACGTTGTGCCTTTTACGGATTTTTGATCCGCGATTTGAGTGAATTCCGGATTCTCGCTGATCGTCCATAAATAGTCGATCGTGCTGCCGGGATGCTCGGGATCGGTTGTGGCCTCCCAAATGAAGGTAAGCGAAAACGGTCGGACGGAATAAAACAATCCGATGGGCGTGATCACCCCAAAGGCCCGCAACCCGTCGATGACGGGCAGAACCGTCACCTGCGTCGCTACCGTGTCGCGACCGCCGCGGCCATCATGCACTACGAGTTGCACGCTTTCTTCACCGCTCCAATCGAGCGTGGCATACATATTGAAATGGGTCAGCGTGCTGAAGGCTTTAATGTCGCGGCTTCCGGTCAGATAGAATGAAAAGTTGGCTGCCGCGTCCTCGTTGTCCGCCACCCGCGCGCGCATATCGGTGAGGGGAATTTTGAGCGTATCGTCTTCATGAAAGGTGTAATCCCTCACATTAAGCCAGCGCGGCGGCGTGTTCACGTCGCGCACGCTGAAAGTGATCACGCGCGTGCTGCTGGCATTGTTGGGATCGCGCACGGTGAACGTGATCTGCTCGCTCCCCACCCACTGCGCGTTGGGTGCAAACACCGTGGCCACCAGGCCGTTCATGACGACGTTGAGTGCGCTGTTCCCGCTCGGGGTGATCTCGAGTGTCGAGAGCAGATCATCCGGATCTTTGGTGGAACTGGTCAAATCCAATGGCGGGAAATTAGCGCCGCGATTAACCCCCTGCTCCGGGACCGGATTGATGCGGGGCGGATCGTTCACCGGGTCAATGGTGAATCGCACTTGCGTGCTGGCTTCGGCGCCGGCGGGATCTTTCGCTACAAATGTGATTCGTTCAAAGCCAGCCCACTCCGAATCCGCGGGCGCGACCGTGGCAATGCGATTGACGATTGCAACGGTAAGACTCACCTGGCCGTCCGCACGCCAGGAGATTTGTGCATCATTATGATCCGGATCGAAAACAAAGTTGTCAAGCATGATGTTCGCGAAGGGGTTGCCTTCATTCACTCGCGGCGAGGGCATCGTGCTGACAACCGGCGGCTCATTGATGGCAGTGACTCTGAACGTCGCGGTCGTGGAAGCGGTGTTGTTATCCGGGTCTTTTGCGGTAAACGTAATCTGCTCTTGGCCGGCAAATTCGGAGTCGGGCACGGCGACCGTGGCAATGCGATTTTGAATCGTCACCACCAGCCTGGTGTTCCCCGAAGCCGTCCATAAAATTTGATTGTCCTGGTGATCGACGTCGGTGACGTAATTGTCCAGTTGTACCGGGGCAAACGGCGTGTTTTCCGGCACGGTTTGATTCGGAATCTGATTGACCAGCGGCACGCCCGAACGAATTTCAACCGTTGCGGAATCTGTCCCCACGCCGCCGTTATCATCCGTTACCTGCACCCGCACAGTTCTCGTACCAAGGTTATTATAACTGGTATTTACGTCTTTGCCCGCGATCTCAAAGGAACCATTGTTGTCCAAATCCCACTTGAAGGTGAACGTATCGAGCGTGCCTGGGTCGGTGGCACTGGCGCTGAGCCCAACCGGCCGGTTCAAGCCGCCAAAATAAGGTCCGCCTGCGTCCGCTCTGGGCAGGGCGTTTCTCACTGTAACTTGTGCCGAAGCCACGCCCCGCATGCCACTGGCGTCTTTCACTTCCAGCCGTGCCGTGCCGGTGAAATCATCCAAATAGGTGTGCGACATCTTCACTGCAGCGCTGCTGTCATCCCACACCCCGTCGCCGGTCCAGTCCCAACGATATTGTGCGATCGCGCCGTCTGCCGTGGAGCCCGCGGCATCGAATTGAATCGGCGTCCCCTCCACGCCGGTGTAAGGGCCGCCGGGGACCGCACTAGGCGCATCATTTGCCGCCTTCAAAGTGCGCAAATAGACACGACCGGAAGAAGGATAGGCCAGATAAAACGTGTTGTTGCGTGCGCGCACGACCTGTTTGTCTCGTCCTCCGTCACCGCCGCACTGGCTTGCGAGCGGCGACGGTGCAGACCAGGTTTCCCCCTGCGTGCTGGACAGACGCGCGCGCAACTGACCGGCATCTCTGGTCACATAAGCCATGACAACGTACTTACCGTCATCACTGGCTGCCACCGAGCCAATCCCCAGACCATGATCATCCCAAAACTGCAGCTCATCGGGATCGTTGACCTGAACGTCACGAATTTTGTCGGTGCCGGCGTAACGTACGTAATGCAACGTGCGTGGACCGCCATTGGCGGTGCTCGGAAAGCCAGATGAACCATATGCAATGTGCACGATTCCGCTTTTATCCGCAAAAATGTCGACATTGCCATTCCGCCCCTTCGCCGTGGCGGCGTCATGCACGTCCGCAATTCTGACCACGGTTGCACCGCCGTCCGTGGATTGATAATAGTTGAGAATGCTGCCGTTGGCATTTTCTGCCGGGTTGCTCAGCATCAAATTCACCGCGTCGTCGCCGCCAACTGCAATTTCGACGCGATCATCAGTGCGATAAATATCAAAACCCTCGATGGTTTGGCTGAGTGCACCATTGGTGATACGTAAATAGGTTGCCACACCGCTGGGCGCCACGCCATTCACCTGACCGTGCACGACGTGCGCCACGCCCTTGCTGTCGACGTCCATGCGTACGCTGTAGGCGCGTTCCACGTTGTTGACAATTCTGAGCTGTGCCGACCACGTGTTGTCAGGTCTGCGCCGGATGTAGAAAACATTGTAGCGATCGTTGCTGGTTAAGATGCGAAAACAGAGATGGGGCTGTTGCGTTTTGGGATCGAAAGCGATGGTGGCGCCATACTGACCACGGCCGATGGCATCGCCACTGGCCACGTCCACTCTTTCTTGCGTGAGAATCACGCCTTTGGCATCCAGCATCGTATAGACCAGGCCGTTGTCGTGATGCACAACGTATACCCTGCCCGTCACCGGATCGATGTCCATATCGGGCGTATAGCCGTTGCCCAAATTCACGGGATCGCCCCACTCCTGTGCGGCGGTGAAGCTTGCAAAGATCAAAATCCACAAAGCAGCGTGACGCATGGCAAAGATTTTCATGGTGCTTCCTGCGGTTGTGTAAGTCGGGAATATTGTCGTCCGTCGCTGCAAATCTCAAGCCGATTTGAACTGGCGGTACAGTCTCCATATCCAGCTTTCTTTTTGAGCGCCAGGTGCCTGAAAAGTATTTTGGAAAGGCATCCTTCAACTCAACGTGGAGGCTGTTTCTTCGTGCTGGCATCGCAGGCTCGTTGGTACGCACCCTCTCATATGTATGGTAATGCGCTCTAGATACTCCGAGTTAAGCCTCTCTGCGGAACATCCAGTCAACTTTTGTTTGACAGAGATACAATTTTGGTTATATTGCAAGCCATTCATCTCAAGGATCGTACAGAATGGCTTCCACATTTGAATCTACAAAGAACATGGGGCAAGCGCCTGCTGAACCAGCGCAAACGAGCAAACCTGTCTCGGCCGCGCCAAGCAGTGCTTCATTGATACAGCCCGAGCAGCGAGAACTGTTTGATGCCGTGTTTGCACTCTTCAAGAAGTCATGGCAGGAAAATTTGGACCGGGACGCAGTGGAGGGTCAGCCGCACGGCAAAAGACTGGTGCGATTGGTGCGCGCGACCTTACAGCAAAGAAATCTCTATCCCGAATCCTGGCGTGTTCAATTCGTGCGACAGCTCAAAACGTTGCATTCGCTCACCGGCTATCGCGACGTGCGCACATTGCTGTTCGATTGGCTGAGGCGCCGGGAATTGGTTCCGGCGCAGACGGATATTTTTGTCTATTCCTCCCAACACGTTCGCAGACATCTCTTGCGTCTGGCTCAGGCAGAGGCGTCGGGTGTACCTGCCATTACCACCATCAAAAAGGATGATGCGGGTGTCGTCATTCTGACCGTGGACAATACCGATACCGTGGATCGTGATGATGCTTTGAGCCTTCGCCGCCTGTCCGGCGGATTTGAAATCGGCGTGCATATTCCATTGTTACAGGATTTGGTTCCTAAAGAAAGCACCTGGGATCTGTGGGCGAAGGCCATGGCAGTTTCAGTGTATATGCCGCACCGCCACATTCCCATGCTGCCGGTGCAAGTTGCGGAACAAGCCGGGCTGAATGCGGGCACGGTTCGTCCGGTGTTGTCTTTTTACTTTAGTCAGGAAGAGGATCGCACGCCGCAGTTTGAGCGGGTGTGTCGTGAGTCGATCACGATTACGCACAATGCCGACTATGATCAAGTTTCGCAATGGTTCGCGGCAGCAGCGTTGCAGGAAAAGATGGTGGGTAAGTGGAAAGTCAAAGAAAGCCGCAACCGCCCTTCCGAATATCAAACCGCCGTACAGGTGTGGTGGGAGGGTGCGCAACGGCTCGAACAGAAAAGAACCAGAGCTGGAGGCCGGGCTTTTGATCGCGAACAAGTGGATATCAAAGTTCAGGTGGATGGCAGGGTGCGCATTCACCGCTATTCGCAGGCCGAGCCCTCGCACAAAATGATCTCGGAATGGATGATTGCGGCCAATCACGCGGCCGCGCATTTTTGCGCGAAACATCATTTACCATGCCTCTATCGCGTGCAGGAAGCAGGCTCTCCCCGCACCGAAGACGAGGGCCCAGATTCCGCACCCAATTTCGTACGGCCGCAAATCAATTTGACCATGGCTCCGCACCGTGATTTGGGTATCGAGGGCTACACCCAGGTCACTTCGCCCTTGCGGCGTTACACCGATCTCATGATGCAGCGGCAGATGGGCTCGTTTTTGGAAAAAGGCAGTGCGGTCTATTCGCCGCAGGAGCTGCAAGCATACGGCGTGGCAGCGGAAGAAGCGCTCCGTCGCATCGGCAAACTGGAAGCGCGCGCGGAATTCTACTACAAGTGTATGTATCTCCATCAAAACCTGGGCGAAGAATTGGCCGCCGAAATTTGCCACAGTCCGCCTCCCTGGCGCAGCGTTGTTCTGATGCTGCCTGAATTGAATTTGCGCCTGTTCGTTCCGCTCTCAGGTATCAGGGGCTTGGGTGCGCGGCAAATTCCCCCGGCTGATGCGCCGCTGCCGGTCACTGCAGTGTGCTTGGAAATCGATCCCGACCGCGGCACCATGAGCTTTGAAATCAAACGAAAAGTGCATAGAACCTCTGGCCCGAGGCGCAGGCCGTGAGCGGTTTTCCTTGGGCCGAACCCTCCCGCGTCATCGCGGCCAGCCTACCAGCGCAATATCACTTCACTCCGCAGAAAATCGGCGGGCGCTAGCTTCAGATAGTTGGTGTAGATCAGGCGTACAATGACTTTTGTGTGGCGGCGAAGCTCGAAACCCGCGAGCAAGATCCGGTGCTCCGTCTCATAGTTCAAGGCAAGACTACCCAACGGCGAAGCAAAGCGCGGCCCATAAATGGGTTTACCGTTCAAGCGGCCATAATGAAAACCGAAGGAGCGGGTCGGCCAGTAATTCACACCTTCATGCAAGTAAGCTTTGGTTGTGTGGTAAGAAAAAGAAAGCCCGCGCACGGGTGCGTGCAGTGAAAAGCCTTGCATATTGAGGCCGTAATACCAATGGGTGTAGAAGCGGCGAAACGAAGTGCGCACCACTATTTTTTCCAATTGCCACTGCACGTAGCCGGCCTGGCGCTGACGCAATGAACGGCTCACCATTTCGGACACCTGGTTAGCCACGCTGCCGGCAAGAGCCGCTCCGATAATCTGAGCCTGTTTGGCCTCCGGCATGCTGCGCGCAATCGCAAACATTTCCGGGACCGAGGTCAAATCATGAATCGCATACGGATCTACAAACAGCAGCAAGCGCCTCATGTCTTGAATGACGCGATATTCGTCGCGGAAATAAGGATGGACCGGCGGGGTATGATATCCTGCGTCGAGGCCCGCAAACCAGTGCGGCCGGGCACTGTCGGGAAAAGAGGAGATCGCCATCGTCATGGCCGTATCCGGCCGACTTTGGGTTTGTTCGCGCGCAGCCGTTGCTTCAAAAAAATCCATGCGCGTTTGCCCACGAATGCTCACCGGCGACCACGCCAGCGAAATGCCGGCAAAAACGAAAAGCGCACGGGCGGCTGAAGTGTGCATAAGCTGCAGGACTGAAAGTTTAAGGAATCAGCTCTACGTCATTCCTCGCTATGAACAAATCCGTGTTCTTCCGTGTGATTCTGTGGCTATGCTCTTTGGAGTTTGCGGCTCTGCTGCGATGAGCGCCTCATGCCTCCTTGGTGAAAAAACCTTTGCGCGCTTATCCTGCCTCGAGGGTTTTGGATATCTGTTTGTCGATGCCAAGATGCTAAGGATCGATATAATTATGGATGATTCCAGGGGAAAATGCAAGCGAAAATAAAAAAGGCCCGCGTCATTTCGACACGGACCCTTTGGCTGTGAGGGGTGCCACAGATTTTAGAATCACAACCACGCGCTTTCCACGTCCTGCGCTCGTGGTTGCTACCCGACGTGCCTGTCGGGCCGGCCGTCCTGGCCTGAGTATTCCTGATGTTTCCTGCTTATTCTTTTTGCAACCACCATGCCGCGCCGCTAAGAGAGCACGAAGGATTGATGAAAACCGCACTAAATCGCTGTAATTTGTAAAAGGGATCTGTTCTGGAAGTGATCCGTCGTTGCCAGGAGGATTGGACAGCGCCAAACTTGGAAGTTCAGAATCGAAATCTGCAATTGCATTTCTGGCAGAGCATGAGAGGAACTGTATGTCGATTTGCAGGCGTGTAGCTCGAGCAGCGTTATGAGGATCAATTACAGCTCACACCTTAGGTTTTCTTTTTGATGATTCCTTCCTGCCTCGCATAGTCTTGCAGCAGCTTTTGCAATTGCATCCGCGCGCGCGACAGCCGCGACATCACCGTTCCAATCGGAATGCCCAACATCGTGGCGATTTCCTTGTAAGAGAACTCTTCCAGATCGCAAAGAATGATGACCCAGCGAAAATCCTCGGAAAGCTGTTGCAGGGCGTGATTGATCTCGTCCCCGAAGAAATCTTGATAATGGCTGAAATCATCCGCTGTTATCGTACCGGCGCCCTCATCATTTGGTGCGGGATAGTAAGGCTGAATTTTTTCCAACTCGACTTGCTGCGGCCCGCGTGTTTTCTTGCGATAGTGATTGATGAACGTGTTGGTGAGAATTTTGAAAATCCACGCTTTGAAATTCGTGCCTTCCTCAAATTGGTGATAGAAACGATAAGCACGAAGAAACGCCTCCTGCACCAGGTCTTCGGCGTCGAGCGGGTTGCGAGCGAGGCGCAAAGCAGTATTGTACAAAGCCTCCATGTGGGGATAGGCTAATTCCTCGAATTTTTCACGCCGTGCATGGGGAGAAGATTTCTTGCCGAACATGCGGAATATGGCCAAGTTTGTATTCAAGTTCTTTAACCAAAACGGCCCCAGTTTAATCTAAAATCGAATTAAAAGCAAGCCGTTGAGAATTGTGGGCCATGCAAAATTAGATTGAACTTTACGAATTTCTCATTCAAATTCCTGGAACTATAAGAAGTTTTGAATTTTGGACTGGCAAGGAGCAGACCATGCATTTGCAACCCGGGGACGCAGCTCCGAATTTTGATGCCTGGACGGATCAAAGTCAAAAGATCTCTTTGCGCGATTTTCGCGGCCAGAAAGTAATCTTGTATTTTTATCCCGAAGATGATACGCCCGGATGTACGAGACAAGCCTGCGGCTTTCGCGATCAAGAGCCCCTCGTCAAAGAATTGAACGCCGTGGTTTTGGGCGTGAGCCCGGATAGCATGGAAAGTCACGTGCAATTCAAAAAAAAGTATGGCTTGCCTTTTACCTTGCTGGTCGATGCGGATCACGCCATTGCCCAGACGTACGGCGTATGGCAAGAAAAATCTTTCTTCGGGCTCATCCCCGGACATATTAACCGCAGTCATTTCGTCGTCGACGAGCACGGTAAAATCATTTCCGCTGAATACAAAATATCGGCGCGTGACAGTGTTTCACATGCGCTGCAAACTTTGCGCGAAGGCTGAATGGAAAAAGTCACGATTTATACAGACGGCGCCTGCTCCGGCAACCCCGGCCCTGGCGGCTGGGCCGCTATTCTGATCTCCGGGCCGCGCCAGAAGGAAATTTCAGGATTTTCGGAGCGGACCACCAACAATCGCATGGAATTGATTGCGGTTATCGAGGCCTTGAAAGCACTCAAAAAACCGTGCGAGGTGACGGTCTATTCCGATAGCGCCTATCTGATCAATTGTTTCCAACAAGGTTGGCTGGAACAATGGAAACGTAATGGCTGGAGAAAGGGAAAGAACAAAAATGAGCAGGTGCTCAATCTCGACTTATGGCAAGAGCTCGATCGCCTCATGCAACCCCACCGCCTCCAATGGCTGAAAGTACCTGGCCACGCCGGCGTCCATTACAACGAACGCGTCGACGCCCTCGCCACGCAACAAATCAGAGACGCACGCAATTAGAATCAGGTGATCTCTTTTCACCCCTTCGGGGTTTGGGGATGTTTACCGCTGTCGTCTATAATCATGTCACCGCTTCGCGGTTGATCACCCGTGGCCACGTTTTGTAGGGAAAGACATCGTAGCCAGCCCTTCAAGGAATCCTACAACTGAGAGCTCCATCTCATGAATTTGGTGATCTGTGTTTTGTGATGCAAATCCTATCGGCGCAAGTTCATGCGTTGGTTTTTACGTCACCGTAATCGTAAAATGTTGTACTTTAAGGATAAGGTTGGATTTGTCCCTTCCGGTACACTCCCGCTGTACATTTCCGTGCGGGAGAATGAAATGACTGCCAATCGTTTATCTGTATTCTCATTTGCCTGTTTCGATTTCGTGTGGTCTTTGTATTGTTCTTTCGCTTGCAATGCTGCGAATCTACGGGCAATGCGACAGCGTCAAGTGGATAGGATCATTAATAGCTGAATTTATGTCCACCTGTATTGAGTTTGATGTTAGCACGGTATTAGATAGAGTTCCGGTGTACTGGCAGACTGTTTGCTCTTTGAAATGAATTGTTCTGGTTCGCGTTTTCATCGATTTTATGCCCATGGTGTGCTGCGGCGGAGTGAAAAGTCTGAGGTCGCATGACCGAACGCTTGGGCAAGACAATGTTAGCCATGCGTAATCCATCCATTCATCATTCATGTCTTGCTGTTATGAGGTATTGGCTGGTAAGCCATATTTGCCTGGTTGCGAGCGCGGGATTTGCGCAGATTCGAGCGGGCGCAGCCTCATTTGCAGATTCGTCGAGGCACAGTGCGGCAGATTCCTCGCTGTTGGAATGGAGCGCGGCTTCGTCATGTGAAGTTTTGCGCCTGCGTGTGCAACGCTGGCTCACGAAAAATCAACAGAAAGCTTCGCTGGTTATCACCAACGTCACGGCGTTGCTACAGGAAGCAGAAGGACTGGCACAGAGCCATGATTACGTGACCGCGCAATTGCTGCTGGAGACCGCGCTGGACCTGATCGAAACGGTTTCTTCTTCCGCTGCCGATTCGCCCGCGCGCTCAGCAGATTCTCCCCATTCCAGACCAAATGCTTCGCCGGCCAGAATTCCGGCGCGTTGGCATTCGCAGCAGGAGGCTTTACTTGGCGTCGATCTATCGCAGCTCGAATATGTTCTGGGCAGTCCAGCCTTGGATGAGATCTTTGCGGATATTTCGACGCGCTCGGTGCGCAGTGCCGGCAATCCTTTCGCCGGTTTCAGGTTTCAACTCTTGCGCACGCCGAACACGCCTGCGGATCTGCGCTTGCTGGCAATGCTGAAGACCAGCCGCGATTATGACAGCGGTACACTGGAGTTGTATGCACGCCACGCCTTAGGGCCGCAAGCTTTTCTGCATTTTGAGAATGATTTTGAGGCGACGGCTTATCGCCTGGAAACCGATTTGCGGTATTGGCAAAACGCCGGCTTGTTGCGCATGGGCGTGAGCTTGAGCAGGAATTTCAGAGTGGAAATGGAAGATGAGCTCGGCGTGCGGCGCTATCGTGACGAGAATCTTTATAGCCCAAATTATTGGCAGAATGAAATCGGACTGAGCGCTGCCTACGACGCTGGACCGGCCACGCGCCTGCAGGCTCGCTACGATTACGGCGTGCGCATGCATGCGTCTTTTCCGCTGAACGACTACGTCGAACATCGCTTTGATGCCTCCATTGCGCAACATAACTCGCAGAACTCCTCGGTGTTGGTGCAAAACCTCTGGCGCACGCGTGATTATCCCTCTGGAATTCCGGACAGCACCTTTCAGAATTCGTATCAAGAAGAATTTTTGCGTGCGGACCTGCGCTTCGGTCTGAGCGAATTACTCGCCTTGCGTGTAGAGGGCGATTTAACGCTGCGGCAATACAAAACGGCCAACAGCCTCACTCCGGATTTTTTCAACGCAAGAATCAATCCGCAATTGGAGCACAGAATAGGGAATGAGTGGCAGGTGAGTGGGGGCTATGTTTTTCTGTTGCAGGTGCACGGCACGCGCGAGCAACAGGGCACGGCAAGCGCTTCAACAGCGGTTTTGAATGGCGGTTTTTATGAAGATTACTATGCCAATGGCTTCACGCTGGGCCTGGAATGGTACAGCTCTCAAGGCGTTTTATTGAGCGTCAACCACACGTACGAAGTGCGCACTTATCCGCACGACCCGCTGAAAGATGCATTGCTTCCCAGTCTTTATTCCGACTACAACAATCATTCACTTCTGCTTTTTCTTTCATGGAAATTGAGCGCGCATTGGCAGATGAGCGCCGTGGCCAATTACGACAATCAAACCAGCCGGACGGAGACTGGCGACGATTTGCGCAATACGTTGTTTTCGGTTGAAGTGGGGTATGGATTCTAGGTTCACAATTGACAATTCACCGTTCACAATTCACAATTGTGAACGGTGAATTGTCAATTGCTAATGGTTAGTTGTAAATTGTCAGCGGCGGAACCTTTTCAGCAATATGCGGGCTTTATTTGCGAGGCGGGCGAGGAGATCGGTGTGAGCAAAAGAATCCAGATCGGCCTCTCTATATCCCGGCGGCCACACCGAGCCGCCTTGATAAACTTTCAAGATCGCTTCGTACAAGGCGGGCGCCGAGGCGTTTTTTAGAATATATCCGGCAGCGCCGGCTTGTTGAGAGCGAAGTATTTTCTCCTCGTCATCATAGTTTGAATGCATGATGATTCTGGTCTGCGGAGATTGTCTGTGAATAGGGCGGATGACTTCGATCCCCGAGACCCCCGGCATGGCTACATCCAAGAGCACAATGTCCGGCGCTTGCAACTGGAGTCCCTGCATGGCTTCATGCACATCTGCATAAGTGCCGACACAGTGTATACCGACAATATTGCTCAGCAACCACCACAACCCGGTGCGCACGTTCACGTCATCATCCACCACGGCGATGGTTATTGGCTTTTGAAGATTATCATTTTCTGGCATAAATTCTCAACGCTTCTTTTCATGATGAAAGTATAGGCGTTTCTTCAACAAATAGAACCTATCGAAACTGATGGTTTTTCGGCGAATGAGTTCGCTCTCCCCGTTTGGCTTGGCGTGCCCTCGCATTTAAATAAAACTTGACTTCGGCCATTATTTTTCTATCTTATATAATCGTTGACCCCGCGGGGTGGAGCAGTCTGGCAGCTCGTTGGGCTCATAACCCAAAGGTCGGTGGTTCAAATCCACCCCCCGCTACGAAGAAATAACAAGGGCTTAGATGAATCAATCTAAGCCCTTGTTGTTTTCGGTCTCGAAAATTCCAACCGTATTTCCAACCTCTACCGGCCCGTATTTCGATAACTCAATATGAAAAAGTCGAATAGAAAACGAAGGCTTCAAATTATTTCTGTTTTGTGATTGTTCACTTCGCTTGAAGAATCCTGTCGTTAAGAATATTGATCGCATAAAATTGACTTCACATTTACATACCGACACCGCCCCCTCCCACCAGGAATTCCGCTCCCACACCCGTGTAAGACCTCATTTTACATTTGCATTTGAGTCAAATTTTTTTGCATTTCTGCCCAAAGTTGGATCGCATGTAGCCTGAGATTTGGGTGTGAGATTCCTCCTTCTGGAATATCATTTATGCGCTCCGACACGGTGGCAAGATTGTTGGGGCAACTATGACTGGCGGATATGGAATTGTAGCGAGCTCCTCTTGCGCCAAGTATTATCCTGTCAAGGGCCACCGTAATTCCCCACCAAACCTGATTTAGGGCCAAGCTAATTCCCCACAGCATTCAAAAGAATCCTTCTCAAATTCAAGGTTATCTGAATTCATACTTGTAATCACAGGACATGTCGCTTTAATGATGCAAGGATATATAGAAGCGAGCAAAGACTCCACAAAGGGAACCTGCTTCCCAGCAGGATAATATCAAATAAAATGGGAAGCAATGTAAACCTTGGAACGACAGCGGTGTGCACCAGTTTGAGAGATGCGGCGTGACCGAAACACGGCATCGGTGGGGGATCACGATTTTATTACACAAGTGCTTCGGCTACATTTCGAGAGCTGTAGAATTGAGAATGTTAAGAAGTCTTAACAGAAATTTGATTGTGGGAGATACTTTTTCTCTCCCAATTTCCCACTTGTTTCTCAAGAAAAATTTTTGCATAATTAAAGAAGCATTCATCGCTGCACGCTGACTAGATTGGTGTTCCATCCTTCGAAAAACTCGATATGAACACCGAAAGGTTTTGACTTTCAACTCTGGATAAGCAACCCAACTTTTCGACTGTGAAACATCGGAGTTTCCTCACTCAAGTTCAAGCATCACATCTATCCAAAATACAGTCTCCGTAATGTGGTATGGCAGGGTTGCGCAAACTCTAAAGTAACCACTAGCCGGAAATCAAAATGCACACGAAAGCCACCCATCTTTTAGCAGAAATTGTGGCTTTTCTTGATCGACATGATTTTCAGCTCAACACAACGCACAAGAAGGACAATGACTATCAACCGTGCCGAGGGAGAGGATGAGAGTAACACTTTTCAACTGTGGACCGGCGGCAAATGAGAGTGAGCTTAAGGGTTTCGAGCATTTGAAGATCCGGCTGCAATCAGAACCGCGCAATGAAGAATGGATCCTGCTTGCGAATCTAGCGTTCTCCGTAACTCATCAACTTCAGTCTGACGAAATCGATCTTGTGGTTCTTGGGCCGACCGGAGTTCGAGTAATAGAGATCAAACACTGGACAGCGCAATGGTTTGACGCGCATAAGATTGACGTAGATGGTGAAGCTGATCGGCTGACCATTAAGGCTCGCAAAGTTGGTACCACGCTCCGACGCATCGTTCCGGAGCTTCCTCACGTCGAAGGTGTAATCCTGCTTACTCAAGACCCATCCAAGGTAAATCGGCTAAGTAACCAGGTAATTCGTGGCGTCCGGTTTCACACGCTCAATGACTGGAAAGCCGCTACCGGCTTAGATGCTCCACGGGTGCTATCGCCGCAGCAAGTGACGAAGCTAGCCGGTCTCTTGCAGCCGCGAAGCGCCGTGGCCATCGATGGCTCACTGAGGCGATTAGCCGGCTACGTAAACCTAGAGCTTCAAACGCCCAAAGATGAGCGATTCCACCGCGTCTACAAGGGAAGCCACCCCGCACGCCGTGATCGGGTGGTGTTGCACCTCTACGACTTGTCCGCCAGTGACCACAAGAACGCTGAAGCCAAGGCGAAGCGGGAGTTCGAAGCGCTGCTCCGTTTGCAGCTCCACGCCTGGGCGCCCCGGATTCTAGATTCCTATCAAAGTGCCCCCGGATACACAGGGGAGATGTTCTTCTTCACCGTCGCTGATCCAGCGGCGCCGTGCATTGATGATCGATCTACGGACACGACATGGAAAGCGAGTAGTCGGCTCGCATTCGCGCGAAATGCCGTCCGAGCCTTGACCGAACTTCACCATGCAGGGACTGAGGACGAGCCCATCATCCATCGCAACCTTAACCCGCGAACGATCCTTGTCAAGCACGACAATTCGTCGATCCTTACAGGATTTGAACGCACAAGAATACCGTCCGAAATCAGTGTGGCTTCCAGCATCTTGCCGGTGGGACAGTATTTGGCCACGGTCGCACCTGAGGTTCAGGCACAAGGCTTGGCCGGTGCCGATTATCGCTCAGATATTTATTCGCTCTGCGCCTCTCTGAGCCAGCTGTTTCAAGGGCGGCCCGATGATCTGAGCGAGCGAGCGCTGAATGTCTTCGCGCGTGGTTTGACCCCGGAAGCAGAGCAACGCGGCACGTTGCACGAACTGGAAGCGGCCATTTCAGAACTGCTTGGCGAATCGGTCCCGCCACCCCCTCCACCGCCGGCCCGATTTTGGACCGAGGATCAGGTCATCCGCTTCCGCGACCGCGACTATCGTATCGTCTCACGTCTAGGTTCTGGCGGCGTGGGCGCGACATTTAAGGTAGTGGAAATCGACCGATCCACTAGGGAGGATCTCGGGACGTACGTGGCCAAAGTCGCGCACGAAGGCGAAATGGGCGGAAGAGTTCTGAAGGTTTACAACCTTGTGCGTTCTTATCTGCGGCACACGGCACTGTCCACGATCTTCGAGGTGTCTAGGGAATGGCGGGAAAACGAGTTCATCGCACTCATGGCCTGGATTTCTGGCGCACCACTTGCAGACTTCGTTGGTGTGTTCCCGCTACTCGCTGAAGAGCAGCAAGAAACTTCGAGCGAGGCGCTGGCCTTGCGATGGTTGCGCATCATCTGCGAGGCACTTGACGTGCTTCATCGAAACGGCCTCATTCACGGCGACATTAGCCCTCGAAATCTGATCGTTTCAGGAAGCGACCTGGTGCTGACCGACTATGATTTCGTCCGCAAAATCGGCGAGCCAATGGTAACCCTGGGCACCGTTCTCTATTGCTCGCCCTCGTTTCAGGAAAGGCGGCTTACTTCTCCTTCGGACGATATCTATGCACTGGCAGCAACCTTCTTCCACGTCATCTTCGATAAAGAGCCGTTTCGCTTTGACGGAGAACTAAACAAGAAGCGAGGCCTGAATTGGGAAGGCGTGAGCCGTGAGGAATGCCCTATTTTGGCGACATTCATCGATAAGGCGACTCACCCTGACCATCAGTTACGGTTCGCTAACGTCGCAGAAGCACTTGCCGCCCTCAAGATACAGGAACCAAAGGAAACATGGACCCCGGTCGAGCAAGGTAAACTGAAACAGCGGCAGACTGCCACCGCCTTGACGCAGATTGAACAGCAAGACTTGCAACCGCAATTGCGTGAGCAGCGGGTCGAGTGGCTGCGTTCTCTCTTAGAGTCCTACCCGGGCTCACGCTGGGGCAACCGCGAAACGCGCGGGCTTGACACGCAATTCGCCGCGCAAACCTATGTGGAAACCGCGCTCGAGGAGACGCTGGTTCGCAGTATCCGCGAGCAACAAGTCAAGCTTGTGATTCTTTGCGGAAATGCCGGTGATGGAAAGACGGCTCTTCTTCAGCATCTGGCTGCCCGACTCGGGCTGGGAGTGCATAGTTCATCGCAGCGAATCCTTGACGGGCGCGTCCCCAATGGTCCATTGGTTCGCATGAATCTCGACGGCTCAGCATCGTGGCGGGGACGTTCATCGGATGAGATCCTCGACGAGTTCCTGGGACCATTTCAAGACGGGCCGCCGAATCAAAACATCGTGCACCTGCTGGCTATAAACGACGGCCGTTTGCTTGAGTGGATAGAACGCGTCGAGAGACAGCATGGGGGCCAGGAAACGCCACTGACGACAGTGCTCCACGAACTGCTCCAACGGGAAATAGTCGCGCAGGAATCGCATATTCGGTTCATCAGTCTCAATCAAAGGTCACTTGTCGGCGGCATCATACAGGACCTAAAGCAGATTGAAACCACCTTTCTGGAACGCTTAATAGACCACCTATATGGTGGCGAACAAGCGGCCAAGATTTGGTCTCCGTGCCAGTCTTGTTCGGCCAAAGATCGCTGCGAAGTATTCCGGGCGGCTCGCCTTTTTGGCCCTGACACTTTATCCGCTCTTGAGAAACCCATCGACCGCTCGCGTGCCCGTCAACGGCTCTTCGAGGCGTTGCAAGCCGTCCACCTACGCGGGGAAACGCACATCACGATGCGTGAATTACGGGCTGCCCTAATCTATGTTTTGTTTGGCATCCACTTCTGCGAGGATTATCACGCGGAATCAGCTATCAGTGTGCTCCCTTATTGGGACCGCGCGTTCTCAGCCGATTCACCGGCACGGCAGGGCGAAGTGCTTAGTGAACTCGCTCGCTTTGATCCGGCGCTCGAAGCGCATCCGCAGATTGACCGGTACCTTCTGAGCACACCTACGGTAGATAGTACTAGGACTACTCCACGCTACACTCAGTTCAGCTTGCAATCCGCCCGGCGGCGAGCATTCTTCGAGTGGACACCGGCAGACATCGAGCAGATCACTGGGGATCGCGATGCGCTGAATCTCGCGCGGGGTCGGCATCTGTATTTGTTCCGCAACCTGCCCATAGCTGATGATCAGGAGCTAAGGGAAATTTGCGAACTTCTATGCAAGGGCATTTCGCGACTAGAGGATTTGCCGCCTCGGGCTCTCGACCGTCCAGGTGTGGTACCACTACGCATCACACCTCGTACACCAACGGAGACAGCATTTTGGGTGGAGAAACCACTCAGCGCTTTTCGACTTGATGCGGACCTTCCTCCCAATGTGGAAGGCGTTGAGCGCTTACATCGGCAAGCATTTCTGGTTTATCGCTATCGCAAAGGCCGCAACGAAGAACGCTTGCGGCTGGGTGCCGAATTGTTCCACTTACTGTTGGAACTGGCCGACGGATACCAACTGGGAGACGTCTCAACTGACGATACATTTGCCCATCTGTCCATCTTCGTGCAGCGTCTTGTTCGCGAAGATGAACGAGAACTGCTGGCTTGGAACCCAATGCACGATGAAGCGATCTACCAAGTTTCCGCCCCTATTCGTGAGACAGAAAGCGGCCCACGACAATGCATGAGTATCATCTCCCTAGTGTCAGGAACTCAAACATGAACGCCTCCAGGTCTCCCACAACTGCTCGCTCCCTTGTTGATGATGTACTCGGCCGTGGTATGACCCGCGAAATCTGGTCAGGAAACTACGACAAAGTTCTTCCGGTCTCCGTTCAGGATTTTGATCTCTCTGCGGTACTTCCCGCCGTTTTCTTTATGTTCCACTTCGGGCATCGCCGAGGGAAAGGGAAATTTCTGGAAATCTTTGGCGGCGATACAGGAACAACAAAGGAACGCAGAAGCGCGGCGACGATCGAGCGTGTGGCAAGCAAACTGGCGGAGGCCGAATCGCTAGAAGGATTTCAACACGAGACCACACAAGCTATTCTCGGAGACCTGCTGCTGTGTTTCTGCTTGGAGAATACCAAGCGGGCATTGGGAAGACACGAGCAGGTGCAACGTGTCACACCGGCGCACTACATGGCAAGCTGGATCGATCTCCCAGACGCAGTAGCGCATCTTCGTTACGTGCCGGAAATGATCGTGGCAATGCTGGCCGATCAGCCGGAGGAGCACGTCCACCAGAATTATGAGGGGGAACGCTCCTGGTTCGCGGTCGGTCGAGGCTTTGAAGACAACGTGCTGCTGAAGGCATTCCATCAAGGAGTTGTCTGGCGTGAAGCGAAGGGTGAGTTGAGCAGCCGAGCGTCAGATCGTTTTGAAGAGCAAAAGCCAGTCGGTCTTGACCAATTGCTTATGATTCGGCTAGCGCAGCAACTAAAGGAGGCGCCTGACAAGCTACGCGGCAGCGAAGGAGCACGCATTTCGAATCAGCGGCCAATTGCTGAGCAGGCGGCTCGACATTTCTCCGAAGACATTCGCCGTTTCGTTCGGACTTATGCAAGCATTATTCCTCGCCACACCTTTGTCGAATTGCTGGAGTCGTGCATGGCGGTCGGCCTGACAACGATCGTCACAAGCGTCATTGAACTTCTGTTCGATTGGGCCGCGACGGGAGAAATTCGTAAACAGAGCGAACAGCAGCCGACTCAACTATTAGTAGATTGTTCGAACGGTGTTGAACGCAGTTTGAGGGAGCTGGCTGAGCAGTCGATGGATGATTTTATGCGGCGGATCGAACGTTTCCCCGCAGTCCTCATGGTGCTGCGGCTGCTGGACCACGGTGCGCGATATGACTCTAAACTGAGAAAACTGAATGTCCAAACAAGACCCCATGCAACGGACTGGATAAACCTGCTTGGTGAACTCCTTTTCCGGCGAAGAGATGAAGCGCAACCGATTCTGTATGATTTGGAGCGCAAAACCGCGGAACTGGCCGACCGCCTAGAAGAGGACTATCCCGAAACTACAAAGATGCTGAGAAACGACCGCGCTCAACCCAACCCGGTTTGGCGCCTGGCAGAAGCGCTCACATCCCTGCAAGGACGAGGAAACACTCAAAGGAATCTTATCAAACTGGTCGATTCAGTTCTTCTAGCAACCCGACCCAACGGTCTAGCAATAAAGCGGAGTGTGACGCGAAAGTTCGTCGCTGAGACGAGGGCTAAGAAGCGCGAAGTCCGCTCTTTGGTTTTCACCGACTCGGTGCTCGACTATTTGGTGCATCTCCACCTCCTGCGAACTGGTAACAAGAACGGCTATCGAGCGCTGTCGCTCAAAGACTTTATTCAGATTCTTCGCGATCGGTACGGGTTCTGCGTCGACCAAGCACCACCCGGAATGACGATCTCCAACGAACTTCTGATGCTGAATCGTCTGGTCCTAGAGAGGCGGCTGCGCGATTTGGGACTTCTTGTCGGAGTGAACGATGCTGAATCAATGAAACAACTGCGACCACGGTTTCAGCGTTTTGAGGAGCATGACAATAATGTGGACTGAACTGCATGCCCGGCTTCTCGCCGAAGCCTTCGAAAAGGTGCTCGGCAAACCCGGTCAGGGAACCATGGCCTTTGTGCGCTGCCTCACGTCGGACGTGGTCGAAGAGCTTGCCGGAGATACAGCTTTCGCGCCGTCAGCTTGGAAAGTCTGGCGTGTGGCGAATGCGAAGGATGAGAGGTCACGTACTATCACCGCTGATCTCGCCGTCGAGCTACGCGAATCGAAAGACGATGCTGTACTGTTGTTGGTGGATACGGGCCGGGCCGGTGCCGGTATGGACGGCATCTACAGCGCAGCGCGAGAAGTTGATGAGACCAGCTTATTCAGTCAGGCACTTCGACTTGCTGGCAGTGAAGTGACTCGGAGT
The DNA here is from genome assembly GCA_050732395.1 of bacterium. Classification (GTDB taxonomy): domain Bacteria; phylum Zhuqueibacterota; class Zhuqueibacteria; order Zhuqueibacterales; family Zhuqueibacteraceae; genus JBIOXB01. The sequence continues at coordinate 5,213 of JBOHQX010000296.1, read as the reverse complement.
CTGTCGCGCGAGACTCGGGAATATGCAGAGTTGGCGATCAAGAGGGCGCGGGGATTCGGCCACCGCTTCAGGGTTTCGCCCTGGACCGAGTTCAACTTTCTAGCCCGCATTGCAGCGGAGCGACGGCCCCCGGGAGAGATCTTGCATTTGCTCGGCCTGTGGCCGGTGAAACAAGATGATGGAGCGGATTCGAAAGTTGGGCTAAATGTCTCCCGCCTCTTCGTGGATCGGTTGCTGGGAACAGCCGTCGCCGGCCTAACTCCCACACAGCGAATCGAGGCACTAAAGCTGCTCCATCCTACTGAAGAGCAAATTACGGATTTGGAACACTTTCTGCGGTCGGCGGCCACCAAGCCGCTCCTTTCCGCACTATCGGATCTAGCCGATAAGCCGCACCTATGGGTCAATGCAATACTAATTGAGAGAGAGGCTCAGATCATTCAAAGCATTGACCTTGTACCATGGCGGACGAACACAAGAAGGATCGCCAAATGGTCTGGTTTAATTGAAGCAGCCGATGCAGGCGCTCCCCCTGAACTCGTCTTGAATCCCGACGCTAACAGCACGGGGGAATACTCAAAGCTGGAAGTCCGCTGGAAGTCTCGCCCGGACAACCTGGAGAAGGGTACAGTCGATTACCGTGTCGAGATAGTCACCGACAATATGGACGAGGGACTTGCTTCGCGGGAGATTCCCCACACAGGCAAGAAGGAAGAAAAATGCCGCTTTACGAATGACGATTTTTCCATGTTGAGCGACGATGCACTTATCGGTGCAAAGGTAGTTGTCTCGGTAATAGGCAATGACAAAGTAGAGCAGAAAGAGAGCGACGAATTTACCATCCGATCCGGTGAGCCGCCGCCGGAACAGAAATCAGCTGGCATTGGCAAAAAGGTTCGAACATTTAGCGAAGGGCTAATTGAACTGGACAGCCGCGAAATCGTGTCTGATCTGGCCTCCTTTACAGCGCCCGTGGATTCCAAAGGCTATCTGCTGTTACGAACTCCAGAACGTGGGACTAGTTTTCGGGTGTTTCGTCCGTCTTTGCTTCGTGAAGTGGAACAGCAATGGGACAAGCAGTCAGGAGCTATAGGGCGTTGGCGTGTCAAGGTGCGGGCTTCGGGCGCGCGTGTGTCGGCACCGGAGTTTGTTTCTATTCCAGATTCTGAATCCTTATCAGGATCATCAAGGCGAGCACATTGGGAGCGGGTAAGCAATGCCAACCGTCGCATGGCTGAACGGATTGCAGCTTACGGCGGGGTGGGTCAGATCTACGATGAGAAATCCAAAGCATTCGACACAGTTATCAAGGAATATCTGTTGGCTTGGGCTGCGCTGCTGGAGGATGGAACCCCCTCGCTGGCTTTGGCAAATACCATCGAAATCCAAACGCTGTCAGGCAGGACGATTGGGCTGATCGTCTTGCCCAGTCATCCCTTGCGCGTAGCTTGGCATGTCGCCTATGACAACCTTGTGCTCCATGCCAAATTCGAACAAGGAGCAGAGCCAAAGGTTATTCGAAACGAATTCTCTGTGCTGGATGGTGCAATGTTTCCGGCGTTTCTACCTGGCCTCGAGGATGGGGGCTCATTTGTCTTTGCTGACACGCTCGGTTTCCATGCTGTGGGCATGGTACCTGACCGTGACAAGGAACCGAAGGCTGCCGTCGCAGTCCTGGCTCGAGTATTGGGTGAAATCGAAACGGCTGATTCGGTGCCGACCGTGGGGAAGCAGAGCGCCCAGGTTCTGGGAAAAGAGGTCGTCAAGTACATTGAGTGTCATAATACGTCAAAGATCCTTCATGTTCACGCTCTTAGACCGGGCGACGGTCTCACGGTTGCACGATCTCTTGGACAGGTCCAGGAACGATATCGGCAGGCGACACCCGAAGAAGACTTTGATGAAAGTGAGCACAAGATAGCGCCGGCGATCATACTTGAGTTATATCCATCACACGAGCAACGCGGCGTAGCAGGGCGATTCATCGCCGAGGCACGGGAAAAACGTCGGAGCGGGGCAGGTGTATTGTCCGCTGAGGACTATTGGATGCTTGAGTCCCTAAGTCTGCCCGGAGGCATAAACTTGCCCAAGCTTCGTTGGGCCCGCAAGAGCGAGCAGGACCCGAAGACGCCTGCTCACATTGCCGTGGCGTTCGACACCTTTGAGTCGCGAGTCGTGCCCGACCAGTTTACCTCAAAATCCAGGCCGCTGTTTGCGTATGGCTTGCTTTCCTTCTTCGAACGGGAATATGCAAGCACACCTTCTCCGTTGTGGCGCAGCACTTTTTTGACCTCGGCAGACGGGGAGAAACATCCTTCTGACCGAACGCACACAGAGAGATTGATCCGACTGCAGCAGGCTATTGGGCGATGCGTGGCTCGTAGCATCTCAGCGGACAATCTGTCGCCAGTATTAAGAACGGAAATCTCACCCGAAAAAGCACAAAGCTTGCGCGAGTTGCATCGGCTATGTGATTGGGTTATCACGCTCGACCGCAACGCGGGCATCGAATATTTCGATTCACCCCGTGATAACAAGGAAATCTATGACGCCTACGTGATCGACTGTGTGCCGGAACGCGAAGATCTGGGTTGTTTGCAGTTGATCACTTCGACCAGCAACCTCGAAGAGGTCCGACACCTGGTGGATAGTGCACTTGATCAAATGGGGGTAAGCCATAGTCGGCGAAATGCCGAGTTTCTTATGGACCACCTCAAAGCCCTCAGCGGACGCCTAGCAATTAGGCTGACGGGTCAGAAGGCCCCCACTTCGGAACTCATTGCACTAGCGCTGTGCCACGCGAACTGTCATCAGGCACATGAGCTTGATGACTGCTGGAAGTCGCTCGATACAGGCTTTCTGATTCCCGTTGACGATGTTCTGGATTTGATCCCGCCATTGTTGGCAGAAAAAACCGATGAAGAAGAGCCCGAGGCTAGCGTGTCGGTTGCCGGAGCACGTCCGGATCTGATCCATGTATCCATTGTTCCGCGTAAGGGGCTATCGTTCCAGTTCATTGAAGTCAAATACCGTCGACATCTACGCGCCGCGCGAAACCCGGCTGTCTTGGAGGGCATCCGCCAACAGGTTCAGTCATTGCGCAAGCGGTGGGAGGAGTGGTACTTGAAGGACGGCATGTGCTCATCATTCCGGGCCGTGCGGCGCGCCAAGCTTGCTCGCGTCTTGCGTTTCTACGCGGACAAAGCAAAACGCCACTATCTCGCAGATGAGCAGTATGAGAGTATCGTCGCCGAGATCGATCGGATGATTGAGAAGGGTGAGGGGTACTCGTTTGCGGCGGCCGACAAGGCGGATCGTGGCTGGGTGTTTTGTCCGGAATTCGCTAGGGCTGCACCGTTGGAGGTCTCGCCCACCGGCTGGGAAACGCAGATATTTCTTTTTGGTCCCACCTTACTGCCTGACTCGGACTTCCGCCAAGAGACGCTCGTCGCGCCTGCCTTTGTAGGACGAAACGAAGAGGTCGCTTCTGCCAAGTCGTACGCCGCGGAATTTGAACGGCCAGCCGGTGCGTCCGACGCTCCGCAGGAATTGCATGGTAGCGTTTCCCCACTGACAACTCCTCAACCAACATTGAGTCAGGCTGAAAGCCTGACGGAAGCTGCGAAGAAGGTCTCGCAGGGAGAGTCGCAGACACAAACAGCCAACTCACAAGATGTTGTGGCCAACGCCAACGAGGATGAACGTTCCGTCTGTCTTGGTACTGACTTGCTCACGGGCTCGGAGGTCCGATGGCCCCTAACGGTGAGGGGAAATCCTCACGTTCTGGTCGCCGGTCTCCCTGGAATGGGTAAAACGACCTGTCTGTTAAACCTGTGTAGACAGATGCTTGATGCTGCGATTCGGCCGATCGTGTTTTCGTATCACCAGGACATCGACGAGGGGCTTGAGCGGGCTGTCGCGGCGGTGCGTTTTCTTGATTTTCACGGATTGGGGTTCAACCCTTTAAAAGTCATCGACCGGCAATCGCGGATGGCGTATCTCGACGTAGCGGGAGCGCTAAGGGACATTTTTGTCGCAATCTTTCCGGAACTAGGTGACATCCAAGGTGAGCGTATCCGCAAGGCAATCAAGGAGAGTTTCATCGAGAACGGATGGGACGATCCGAGCGCGGATTTGCACGAGTTGCCTGAGCCGCCATTTGGGAGGTTTGTGGAGATTCTCCAAGCCAACCCTAAACCGGACCGCGGCCTGCGCACACTCCTCGGGCGTTTGGAAGAACTCGGCGACTACGGCTTCTTCGATGTGAAGAAATCCCACGAGAGCCTGTGGGAAAGCGAACGGCCGATTGTCATTCGCATCCACACCACGCAGAATGACAACTTGCAGAAGGCGTTTGCGTCTCTGGTCTTTTATGCTCTCTACAAGGACATGTTCCGCCGCGGTATCCAGCAACGGATTACGCATGCCATAGTGTTCGACGAGGCGCATCGCGCCGCCCGGTTGCGACTGATCCCAACCATGGCCAAGGAGTGCCGAAAGTATGGCATTTCACTCGTGCTGGCCTCGCAAGAGGCTAAGGACTTCAATATTTCACTTTTTTCCGCGATCGCGAACTACCTGGTACTAAGGCTGAACGAAGCTGATGCCAAGACCCTGGTGCGCAATGTCGCCAGTTCCGATCAGGAACGGTCGCTCGTTGACAAGATCAAACAAATGGAACGATTCAGGGCGCTGTATTTCTGCGAAGGGAAGAAGAAACCATCTCTTGTTTCTTTGCGGGCCTAGTGCAATATCACTCTAATTCCAGCACGCTTCCGCGTAGCGGCTATTGAGTTTGGTTCGCATTTTTGCCTTGGTAATATGCACTTATTGTCGATCGGAGCAATAGTGGTGTCCGGATGCTTTGCGCACCTGTTCAAGACCTTAACGGGCAACTCATGAAATAATTGGTAGGCGACAATCTGTCGGTGGCAGGCTTGTGATGTTTGGAATACCACCAATGATCACGACCAGCACGTTGCAACTAGAGTCTAAGTGTACGCATTAAGAGTAGACGGCTTCGTCGCGAAACGCAAGCTCGTACTGGCGAAATAGTTTCAGGCCAAATGCTCCAAGCCCCCTTATCGTCATCAAGAAGACGCTGGAATATCACTAACCTTTTCTGCCTAAGTCAGTAAACAAAGGCTTGCGCTCGAAGAGGTCTACAGACTGTCTGTCTCATAACCCAAAGGTCGGTGGTTCAAATCCACCCC
>JBOHQX010000295.1:0-15765 GCA_050732395.1 bacterium | reverse complement strand
CGGAAACCTCATTCTGTCATGCAGAAGGCATCTTGGTAGATTCGGCACCTAGGCCTGAAATCGGCACTGTGCCCGAGTCAACCAAGATCCCTGCGGGATGACATTTCAGGGTTTTCGGACAGGCTCTAAATCGCATGTGTTGAACCGGAGCAATGATCGGTAGCTCCAACTTTTCATCGCAAGTGAAAAGATGAAAAAAAACAAAGCCGCTCAGAATCTGCCCGCGGGCTCGCAACGGGCTACTTCCGCGGACATTGCGCGCGAGCTCGGCATTTCAGCCATGACCGTTTCCAGGGCACTGAACAATCGCCCCAACGTCAAAGAAGAGACGCGCCAGCAGGTCGCGCGCATGGCCCGGAAAATGGGATACGTTCCCGATCTCATTGCCCGAAGTCTCGTGCTGCGGAAAACCTTGACGATAGGCGTCGTGGTCCCGGAAATCACGCACTCATTTTTTCCGGAGGCGATTCGGGGCATTGAGGAAGCGATCTACGCCGCCGGCTATCATCTCATTTTTGCCCACTCGGCGGAAAGGCCGGAGCGGGAGCGAGACGTATTGCAGACGCTCGAATCCAAGCGCGTGGACGGCATCCTGATTTCGACGACAGAAACGGGCGGAGACGTTGCGTTTTATAAGCACATCATCGCGCGCGGAACCCCGCTCATCTTTTTCGATCGCTGCGTTTATGGCATCGGCGCGAGCTGCGTTTGCATTGACGACGAAGAAAGCGCGCAGGCCATCACCGAACATTTGATCGGGCATGGCTACACGCGCATCGCGCATTTGTGCGGCTCCCAGCATGTGCCCATTGCCCGAGCACGATTCAACGGATTTAAGAAGGCCTTGAAGAAGGCGAAGCTTGCGCTCCGGGAAGAATGGGTCGCGGAATCCGGATTTCACGAACAGGGCGGCTATGAAGCCATGCAAAAACTGCTGCGCCTGCCTGTGCGCGCTCGCCCGCGCGCGGTCGTGGCCGTCAACGACCCGGCTGCATTTGGCGCGATCAAAGCCATTCAGGAAAACGGCTTAGAGCTCCCGCAAGACGTCGCGATCGTGGGATTCTCCGACGATATCCGCGCGGCGCTGATGCCGACGCCGTTGACCACCGTGCGCCAGCCCGCCTATCTGCTCGGGAAGCGCGCAGCGGAAAAGCTGCTGGCCATCGTTGAAGGCAACAGCGAAGCTGGCGGAGAAATCATTGTCGAAACGGAGCAGGTGATCCGCCAGTCTTGCGGGTGCAACGTAGCAGAAACTATCGGATAGAGTCTGGCAAGTGACGCGAACTCTCTTTTTTTTCAGCCTCATGCTGCTCTGTTGGCATGCCGCGAATTCGCAGCCCCCTGCGCCGAAACCCCTCAGGCTGGCCATCGCCGGACTGACTCACACTCATGTGCATTGGATCCTCGGCCGTCCCGAGCGAGGTGATATTCAAATCATCGGCATCCAGGAGCCGAATCGAAAGCTCGCGGAGCGTTACGCGAAGCAATATGGCTTGCGTAATGATCTTTTCTTCACGGGCTTGGAGCAGATGCTGGAAACGGTCAAGCCCGCGGCCGTCACGGCCTTTGGCACGACCTTCGACCATCTGAGCGTCGTCCAGGCCTGCGCGCCGCGCGGTATTCACGTCATGGTAGAAAAGCCGCTGGCCGTCAATCTTGAGCATGCTTTGGCCATTGAAGCGCTCGCGAAGAAGCACGCGGTCCATGTTCTCACGAATTATGAAACAACCTGGTACTCGAGCACTCAGGCTCTGGAGGATCTGATTCTTGAGCAGCAGGTGATTGGGCCGATCCGAAAAATCGTGGTGCACGACGGGCATGAGGGGCCGAAGGAGATCGGTGTTAACGAGGAGTTTCTGGAGTGGCTGATCGATCCTGTTCGGAACGGAGGTGGCGCGCTCATGGATTTCGGATGTTACGGCGCCAACCTGGTGACCTGGCTCATGAGAGGCGAAGTGCCTCTGACCGTGACGGCCATCACGCAGCAGATCAAGCCTGAAATTTATTCCGTGGTAGACGATGAGGCGACGATCATCCTCACCTATCCCAAAACCCAGGCCATCATTCAAGCCTCATGGAATTGGCCCTTTAATCGAAAGGATATCGAAGTGTATGGGCGAACGGGCTACGTCCATGCGCCGGACGGACAGAATTTGCGTGTTCGTAAAAAGAATGAGGCCCGTGAACAGTTGCAAGCGCTTGAGCCCAGAAGCGCTCCCACAGACGATCCCTTTGCCTACATGGCTGCGGTCGTTCGCGGCGAGGTCAAAGTTGCCGACCGCGACCTGTCTTCTCTGGGTAACAATGTCATGGTGATGAGAATCCTCGAGGCTGCAAAGCAATCCGCGGCGACCGGCAAGACCGTGAATCTGACCCCTCGCTAAAGGCGATGCTTCGCCGTAAGGAGCTAACCCAGTTTTCAGACAAGCTGAAAACCAAAGCCCTTCGGGCAGTACAAAAATGCAAAAACCTTTCGACACAGAGCCACAGAGCGCACGGAGAGTCACAGCGCGGCGAAGCCGCAACAAAAGAAGCCTCACGCAGAGCCTCGCAAAGATTCGCAGAGACTTCAGGCCGGCTCTGCTGCGCTGTGAAACTTTGTGTTCTCCGTGTCTCTGCGATCCTTTGCGATGCTCTGCGTGATAAATTTCCTGCTCGGGCAAACCGTTAGCGATTCGCGGGATACCGGTTTTCATCTCGCGCTCACTAAAGTTGATCAAAAGACCAAAGGCGCTTGTCCGCAGGCGCAGATTGGTTAACATCTGCTCTTTGTGCACAGAATGTACGTTTCACGCAAAGATTTTCCTGGCAGTCGTTCTACTACTGCCGTTTTGGTTCCGTACCTCAGCGGGTTTAAGCTCAATCACCAAAATCCCGTCTGCGTCCGGCGGCGGGGTTGCCGGCGGACGCAGCTCGGGTTGAATAGAGATTGGGAATTACGCGGTCGAGCCGGCATATTTCGCCGGGCTCTCCTTTGCCTTGTTCGCGCAATCATCACAGCAGACGTTGCGTCGGCCAAAGTGCTGGCAGAATGCGCCGTAGCGCATAAGGACGATGCCGTTGACGCCGGAATGTTCCTCCGTTGCTGGTCCGCTCCGACCCATACGGCAACGGTAGTCACGCACATTGCCATGGACGCGGATCATGTGATCGCAGTGACCACCATTGTCAGCCGGCAGCGTTCGGTGCGCAGTGCGGCATTGATCGGAATGCTTTGGGGGATTGGCCATACCCTCACGATCTTGCTGGTCGGCGGTGGGAGGATCATTTTCCGCATCGTAATTTCCACCCGCGCCGGTCTCACCTTGGAGCTCGTCGTGGCCCTGATGCTGATTATCTTGGGATTCTTGAATCTGAGGGGCATCATGCGCTGGATAAACGAAACCTTCGGCTCGCGCCAAGAATCTGAAAGTGAACTCGAGCATGTTCATCCGCACCGCCATGGCGACTATGTTCATAGCCACGTTCATCGTCACAATCCGGAGGGCAATGGCCACGGTGAAGAGGCGACGCCGCAGGGATGGCTCGATCGAACTTTCGGCGAGCTCAAATTCTATTAGGCCCTCCGCCCCATTATTGTCGGCGTCGTGCACGGCCTTGCCGGCTCATCGGCGTTAGCGCTGCTCGTTTTGCCGATGATTCACCATCCCCTTTGGGGCGTCGCGTATCTTCTCGTTTTCGGCGTGGGGACGAGTGTGGGAATGGCGCTGATCACCATGGCTATTGCACTGCCGTTTGCTTACACGGCGAATCGATCCGCTGAAATCAACCGTTATCTGGCGGAGACCTCGGGCCTATTGAGCTTGGCGTTTGGCCGGTATCTCGTTTATCGCATCGGCTTTGTCGATGGGCTTTTTACAAAGCAGAAAATTATTTCCACAGCTTGCATCTTTACAAAAAGATTACTTCATTCCAATTATCATCTATCTTTTATCGTCTGTCTGCTGCATATGCATTCGTGTGGCATAACTACAGAGTCTGATTTTTCGCCAAAAATCGCGCCCGCTTAAGAAATTAATGTGTTTGATTGGTAGATTTATTATGCTATTTGCATTGCAATTAGATCACAAAAAAATGGCTTGAGATGAAAGGCCTGTACGCTGTTGACAAAAAGGACACTTTGCGTTGCATGGCCATGTACCCATGTTTCTGATTATATGTGATCTATTCGGTGTAGCTTTTTTACACATGCTGCCATTTTTCAAAATGAACCCCTAAAACCGCAAGATTTAAGTGTATGAATTAAAGAAAGTAAGAGTGGCAGAAGCAGCTCAACTCATTTTTTGGTTAGTCATTTCGGTTCCACCGGCAAAAACACCAAGCTGCAAGCTATTATGAAAAATGAAGAAAGCAGGCTATTTTTTAGTTTTTCGAAGGCATGCAAACCGCATTTGCATATTTATGCAGAGGTTAATTTTTGCGATTAAGTGGATGAATAATATGTGGTTGTATCAGATAGTGCGATTACCTATTGAAAATTTGTGAATTGCGCCATGAATTTCCCTTTCTTAAGAAATTTAAGCGGAGTGAAGAGCGGGGGTTTGCAAATGCCCCTAAAATGTCTTAATAGAAACAGTGAATTAAAGTGGCGGAATTTGACCGCGGTTGAGAAGTACCCCAAAGCACGAAGTGCATTGAAACTCACGCGCACGACTTCCAATTCCATCGAACACGTTGAGAAGTACCTCAAAGCACGAAGTTTCAGGGCCGGATTGAAATGAACCCACCTGCCGCCGAAAAACAGACCCACCTGTAGTTTCTCACCTTCGTCTGGCGCCTAAATTTTGTTGCGTTGTCCGCTTTGTGGGACCCAGGGTTGCGCCAAAATCTTGCAATTCTATACGCGCGCCACGGCCCATATCGGCGATACCGTTTACAAAGATGTCCCTATTGGCCGTTTTATTTGCTGCCGCCTCAATCCCAACGTTCCTCCTGAGACGCACCGCAAGTTTTCATTGTTGCCTCATCATCCGCTGGTACCCTATTCGCCATATGCGCTGAAGCCGTTTTGAGCCTGAGATTCCATATGTGGTCACCGGGAAAGTCAAGGCCGCGAAAAATCGTCTCTTTCTCGTGCTGGAAACGCGTTGATCCTTTTATGAATGAGATATTGGACAAAGGAATAATCCTGTATGCGCGAGGCTGAGGAGGTTAAGGAGTGGCTGAAGAAGGCAGAGGAAGACTTTGCCTGTGCACTCTCCGTGCGGTTCCGTTATCCTGGCGAAGAATCTGCTGCAGATGAGGCCCAGGAGGCGATAAAGGCAGCGAGGATGATCATTAAATTCATGCAAGTGCCCTTTCACAAACAGAGTTCTGCCACCAGGAAGGCTTCGCTTACTGGACGTTTCGGCATTGGCTCAGGAAGTATCGTCTCCAGGAAGCTCTGCCGGCTTCGCCTGTCGCGTCTCCCGCCGATTTTATCCCTCGGCGCGACCACGAAACCGGCACAATCATCCAAGTCTGACACGCACCCGATGGATCGCGCCGTCGTCCGCCAAAAGAATCTGCGCGCGATTTCCCGGCAGTGCCTGGCCGTCAAGCTCAACGTGAGCAACGCCACGGCAGACTCCGCGTGGGTTTTCGACGGCAATCTCGTAACGCGCAGAGCGGAAGCAGAAAAGGATTTCAAAACCTCGCCACGTTCTCGGCACGCAGGGATCGAGCAGCAGCGTCGCGCCTTGCAAACGGAATCCGAGAATCCACTCGAGACCCGCTCGATACATCCAGCCCGCGGTGCCGGTGTACCAGGTCCAGCCCCCGCGCCCAACGTGAGGCGCGGCATAGACATCGGCGCAGGCCACGTATGGCTCCACTTTGTAACGAAGAATAGCGGCGCGTGAGCTGGCGTGATTGATGGGGTTCAAAATCGAGAACAACTCGCCGGCCTTATCGCCCTCGCCGAGCATCGCAAAAGCGAGCACCGACCACAGGGCGGCATGTGTGTATTGGCCGCCGTTTTCCCGGATGCCGGGCGGATAGCCTTTGATGTAACCGGGATCGTGCAGCGTGCGATCGAACGGTGGAGTAAAGAGGAGCACCAACCCGTCACTGCGGCGAACGAGATATTCCTCCATCGCGGCCATCGCGCTTGCCGCGCGAGCCGGTTTTGCAGCTCCGGAGATTACGGCCCACGACTGCGCGATCGCGTCGATGCGGCATTCGTTGCTCAAGGCCGAACCCAGCGGCGTTCCGTCATCGAAATAACCCCGGCGGTACCAATCGCCGTCCCAGGCTTCTCGTTCGAGAGATTCCCGCAGCGCGGTTGCGTGCTGCCGCCAAGTCGTGGCGCGCGCCGATTCTTGGCGTCTGTCCGCAATCTGTGCAAACGTCGTGAGCGCCGCGTACAAGAACCAGCCGAGCCAAACGCTTTCGCCCTTGCCTTTCTCGCCGACCCGGTTCATCCCGTCGTTCCAGTCGCCTGAGCCGATCAGCGGCAGGCCGTGGTCGCCGACCGCAAGACTCCGGTCCAGCGCCCGAGCGCAGTGTTCGAAGAGAGTGGCTTCCTCCTCGGAAACCATGGGTTGAAAGAATGAATCGTGCTCGTTGTCGTGAAGGGCCGGTCCTTCGAGAAAGGGAATCAACTCGTCGAGCAGCTTTTGATCGTTGGTGACCTCAAGGTAATGAGCCGCGGCGTACGGCAACCAGATGCGGTTGTCAGAGATGCGCGTGCGCACGCCCTGGCCCGACGACGGCAGCCACCAATGCTGCACGTCGCCTTCGACGAATTGCCGGCCCGCGGCGCGCAAGAGCTGCTCGCGCGCCACTTCCGGCTTTGCCACCGCGAGCGCCATGACGTCTTGCAGTTGATCACGGAAGCCGTAAGCGCCGCCCGCTTGATAGAACGCCGCCCGCGCCCACACCCGGCAGGCGAGGGTCTGATACAGAAGCCAGCGGTTCAGCAAAATATCCATGGCGCGATCGGGCGTTTTCACTTGAACCGCGCCGAGCAGGCCGTCCCAAAAGTCGATCACCTCGCGCAAGACCGCGTCGAGGTTGGCGCTGCGGTAGCGTGTGATCAATGCACGCGCTTCGGCCTTTGTCGCAGCCTCGCCCAGAAAGAAAACGATCTCGGTTGCTCCGTTCGGCTTGAGATAAACCGTGGTTTGCAGTGCGCCGCAGGGATCGAGGCCGGCGCCGGTTCGATTGGAAAGCGGAGCTTTGCCAGCCAGCGCGGCAGGGTGTGCGAGAGCGCCGTTGCGGCCGAGAAATTCTGTGCGATCGCCGGTCCAAGTAAGTTGTCGCCCGGCGATATCTGCGAACGCCACGCGCTGGCCGAACTCGGTTCTCCAGGGATTCCGTGCGAGCATCGCTCCGGTTTCTGCGTCGATCTCCGTCACGACAAACGGTGCAGAAGTGTCGCGCGAGGCCGCGAGCACCCACTCCACGTATGCCGTGATCGAGAGGCGCCGTGCTCGCCCCGAGCGATTCTTAATTTTCAATCGAGATATTTTAATCGGGTCAGCGAGCGACACATATTGTAGAAGCTCGAGTGCGATGCCATGCGAGAGATGCTCGAAGCGGCTGTAGCCTTGGCCGTGCCGGCAGAGATATCGTCCGGCTTCCTCGCGAATCGGTAGAGCCGTTGGGCCCCAAAGCGCGCCACTGTCTTCATCGCGCAAGTAGATCACTTCACCCGGCCGGTCGCCGACCGGGTCGTTCGACCAGGGGGTGAGTTGGTTATGGCGACTGTTGCACGACCAGGTGTAGCCTCCGCCTTCGACCGAGGATTGGAACCCGAATGAGGGATTGGCGATCACATTGATCCACGGCGCCGGAGTCCACTGCCCTTCACCGATGATCGTCACATATTCCCGCCCAGCGGCAGCGAATCCGCCGAGGCCATTGAAAAACTCCAACTCCGCTTTCGGTAAAACAGGCTCCGGTCTCCGGCGTGCCGCCACACTTCTCGGCGGCGCAGCGGCAGCAGGCTCGGATTCTTCCAGACGTTGAACCTGCTCGGATAGGCTGCCGCGACGGCTGAGGAGCACTGCTCGCGCGACAGTGCGGAGCAGGTTACGCACCTCGGCCGAAATCAGGTCGGCGCGCAAAACAAACACGTTTCCTCGCGCCGCCTCGCCCTCTAGTTGCGGCCGCAATTGCGACTCATTCACGCGCAGGACGGCCTCCAGCGCAGCCTGGAGATCAGATGAATAGGAGGAAGGCCTTTCGTTAATAATCACCAGATCGACGGCCAGCCGCTTCATCCGCCAGTATTCGTGGGCGCGCAGGAGTTGCCGGACGATCTGCAAGTCTTCCGCTTCATCAATGCGAACCAAAACGATGGGCAAGTCGCCCGAAATGGAGTGAACCCACAACGCGGACGGCCCCTGTTCGTTTCGTCTGAGCACTTCGGAAGAAGGCCGCAACGTGGGGTCGGAGTAGAGGACATGATTGGCGAGACGCTGGAAGAGCTGTGCTTCGCCGGAATCGATGCCGAGATGATGAAGCTGGACTTGCGCTTGGGTCCATGCGAGCGTGACCGCGCGTTCGAAGGCCGCCGCGTTGTCGTGCTTATCGGCGAGATCGAGCAGTTCGTGGCGCGAGGGTGCGATGAGCGTCCAGAAAGCGACGCGCACCGTGGCCCCGGCGGGAATGCGCACGCGGCAACGCAGACTGAATATCGGATCAAGCACGGCGCCAACCGTGTTGGAAAGCGGCCGGCGATCCATCACCGCGATCGGCGTACGGAGGTCGCGCCCCCGTCCGAGAAAACGCGCCCGGTCCGTTTCAAATTGCATGTCGCCCACGGCCTCGCCTTCCACCACGGCGAGGTGTGCGGCCCAAGCTTCGAGTTCACTGGGCGACCGCCGCCGCCGCGTGGCCACAAGGGCGCGGGCCTCGGGGACGAACTCCGTTTGTACGAACAGTTTGGAAAAAGCCGGATGTGCCGTGTCGGCAGCGGGAGGGGCCAACACCACTTCGGTGTACGAGGTCAGCTCGATCTCCCGGCTGCGGCTGCCGAGATTTGAAATCGAGACCCGGCGCACCTCGGCGTCATCTTCCGGCGAAACCGCGACCTCGAGCGTCGTCGTGATGTTGCCGTCGCGCCGCATGATCTCAGCACGATCCTCGGAAAACGTCACTTCGTAACTGTCCGGCGCAACTCCGCTCGGCTGGAATCCGGCAGACCACACCTGGCCGCTGCGAACATCGCGCAGAAAAATGTATGCGCCCCAGGAATCACAGGTGACGTCCTCCCGCCAGCGCGTAAGCGCAATATCACGCCAGCGGCTGTAGCCCGAACCGGCTGCCGTGATCATCACGGCGTACCTGCCATTCGAGAGCAGATGCGTGCGCGGAACGGGATCGTGCGGGGAATGGAATCGGCGCAGCATCGGCGGAACCAACTCGCGCACGTTTCTGGCCGCCTGCACTTCCTCGGCGCGCGGCCGCACCATAGCAAGGTCACGCGGCGTTCTTTCCTGCAGTAGAAGTTCCGTCGCTTGGATGATCGGGTCCGCGTGAAAGCGCGCGCGCATTGCGCCCTCGTGGAGCGCGTTGCACAAGGCGACGAGCGTCATGCCTTGATGATGCGCCATATAAGCACGGACGATCGCCACCGGCTCATCCTCGGGAACGCGTGCGGGCGTATAGTCCAGCGCTTCGTACCAGCCATACCGGCCACGGCCGCCGGCTTCTCTCAGTCGCACAAAATTACGGACCGCGGCCTCCGCATCCACCATGGCCGCGAGCGCAGTCGCATAAGGCGCGATAACCGCATCATCGCTCAACCCGCGTTTCAGCCCCAGGCCGGGCACGCCGAAGTTTGAGTATTGATAGGTAAGCTCGAGATCTCGCGCATTGTACGCCGATTCCGAAACGCCCCAGGGTACGCCCAACTCGGCGCCATATTTTCTCTGCCGCTGAACGACGAGGCGGCTCGTTTGTTCGAGCACACTGCCCACCGGCTCGCGCATCACCAGTAACGGCATGAGATACTCGAACATCGATCCCGACCACGAGATCAGCACCGCGCCATGATCGACCGGCGTTAAAGCGCGCCCGAGCCGGAACCAATGTTTCACCGGCACGTCTCCCTTCGCGATCGCGACGAAGCTCGCCAGGCGCGCTTCCGACGCCAGCAAGTCGTAATAGCCCGGATCGAGACTGCCGTCGGTAACGCGATACCCGATCGCGAGAAGATTCCGCGTGGCGTCGAACAGAAAACCGAACTCCATCTCCGCAAATAATTTTCCTGCCTGCTCACCAAGTGCAGACAGGCGTCGTGCGAGCACCTCGTCCGCAGTCACGCCTTCCAGCGCGTCGCTCGTGGTCGCGCCTTCGGGCGCGTTTTCCTCTGCGCAGTCGCGTGCGTGGCTTGCAATGCAGGCACGTATTGCCTCCGCCCAAACCAACACTTCGGTATCGGCGTCTTCGCCTCGTTCTTCGGTCCATGTTCGTGCAATGTCAGTAACAGTTTCGGCTTGCAACGCAAGCTCCGCCAGCCGGCCGGCAATCACCACGGGAGTTGTAGGAGTCGACAAGAGCGAGGCGGCGAGAGTATCGAGCGCCTCCTCCAAATGCTTCCGAGTTACCGTTTGGGTTCGCCGATCGTCAGAGAGGTTACGCAGGGATTCGCGCGTGAGCGCCACCGCGTCCCCGATTCCGGCGAGCCATTGAGGGTTAAT
The DNA here is from genome assembly GCA_050732395.1 of bacterium. Classification (GTDB taxonomy): domain Bacteria; phylum Zhuqueibacterota; class Zhuqueibacteria; order Zhuqueibacterales; family Zhuqueibacteraceae; genus JBIOXB01. Next base: position 5,137 of record JBOHQX010000295.1, on the reverse strand, counting down.
GACAGGACGGTTGCTCAACTCGCGACACGCGTTGGCGAGGGCGATCAGGTGCCCGGCGAGATTTCCGCTGTCCACCGAAGAGACGTACTTCGGATCCAGCGCGCGAAGATTATGCGTATCGTACCAGTTGTAGAAGTGGCCACGAAAACGCTCGAGCCGGTTCATCGTTGCGAGAGTCGCTTCCAAGCGTTCGACCGTGTCGAGCGTGCCCAACCAGCCGAAATCGCGGGCGGCGATCACGGACAGAAGGTACAGACCAAGATTCGTAGGGGAAGTTCGGTGGGCCACCACCGGCTTTGGTTTTTCTTGAAAGTTGTCAGGAGGGAGCATGTGATCTTGCGCCGTCACGAAGGTCTCAAAGAAGCGCCACGTGCGGCGCGCGATCAATCGCAGGGATTGTGCCTCAGCGGAGGAGACGAGCTTGGGGCCGGCCAAGGGCGGCGGACGACTCGCCCACCATGCGACGGTCGGCGCTAGCAACCACAGGATCACGAATGGCGCCGCAATCAATCGAGGCCCATTCCCGGCCCACACGACGAGAACCGTGGCCACAGCGGCGAGCGCAACGCCGCCGACCAGGCGCCGGTAGAATCCGCGGAGATCGAGGCGATCGCTGAATTTCGCCTGTGCCGCAGTAACCCACTCGAGCAGCCTGCGGCGGCTTACGAACAAGCGGAAGAGTGTTCGCGCAATCGCGTCGATCATCAACCATGCTTGATGCGCGAGGAGCGTAACCCGGAAAACAATCTGCGACAAAGCGAGGCCGAGTTCCGTGCGTACCGCGCGCCAGTGACTCCGCTGCGAGAGGCCGGGCCGTCGCGGCAGAATTCCTTCAAAAAAAGGCAGAAGAGAGGGCAGCGCAATCGTGAAAACAACGAAGCTGCTCCAAACCGCTGCAGCAGCAAAAGGCATTAATGCCCATCCTGCAAGCAATGCGAACAAGGTGGCGGGCGCGGACAGCGAGCGGCGCAGGTTGTCCAGCATCTTCCAGCGGCCCAACAATGGCATCGCAGTTCGGCGCTGGTCATGCTTCGAACTCCGCCAATAGCCGAGAATCCAAGGCAGCAATTGCCAGTCGCCTCGCGCCCAGCGATGCTGGCGAGCCGCAGCGACGTCGTAGCGTGAGGGGGATTCCTCGACGACTTCGATATCTGAGGCCACCCCGGCGCAGGCGAAGATTCCCTCCAAAAGATCGTGGCTCAGGAGTGTGCTCTCGGCAACCCGGCCTTTGAGGGCGGCTTCGAAAACGTCCACTTCGTAGATGCCCTTTCCGCAGTAGGAACCTTTCCCGAAGAGATCCTGATAGACATCGGAGACGGCGAACGCGTAAGGGTCCATGCCGCCCGGACCCGAAAAGAGGCGCTGAAAAAACGAGCCCTCGCGGCCGCTCGGCAACGAGGGCGTGACGCGCGGCTGAAGCACGGCGTACCCTGCGACCACACGGCCGGTGCGAACGTCGAACTTAGGACAGTTGAGCGGGTGGGCCATCTTGCCGACGAGTCGCCTGGCGGCTCCTCGCGGTAAGCGAGTATCGGCGTCGAGGGTGATCACATAGCGCACACCGGAAGGCACCACGGGCGGGCGGCCATCACTGGTGATGAAAGTTGTTCCGGTCGCACCGCGCAGCAATTGATTCAGCTCATGCAGCTTCCCGCGCTTGCGTTCCCACCCGATCCACTTGCCTTCCCCTTCGTTCCAAACCCGCCGGCGATGGAGCAGGAGGAAGCGATCGCCCTCCGGCGCCGGCCCATGGCGTTGATTCAAGCGCGCGATTTCCACAGCAGCCGCAGCGAGAAGCTCGTCGTCGCCGGGCGCACGCTCGGTTACTGCGTCGGTATAGTCCGATAGCAGCGCGAAGAAGAATTCGTCGTCCGGACTTGCCAGATGATGCACCTCCAGGCGCTCGATCTGCTCCTCCAGCGCCGCTCGTGTCGTCAAGAAAGTTGGCACGACGACCATCGTGCGCAGGCTTGATGGCACTCCGTCGCGAAGCTCCAGAGCCGGCAACGCTTTCGGGCCGATCAGAGTCGTAGCGAAATAATTCACCATGGCCACGACCGCATCCGAGGCCGGGACCAGCGCGAGAAGCGCGAGCAGAAAAACAATCCAGCCATTGACTCCGGATGCCGCCACGCCCAGCAACGGCAAAGCAAGGATGATCGCGTTGACGAACACGATCGTTCCCAGATAACCCCAAATTCCGGCAGCGGCGTTGGCGCGCAAGAGCCAATCCCTCGGCGGAGCACGAAACTTGATGCCCTGCTCGAATGTCCGGCGTCCTCTCGAAAGGAGGTAATAGCCGGGATCATGCTCGCGGCACGCGCGAGAGTTATCGTCGTCGCGCGGTGCGGCTCCGGCGAGTTTGGCCGCTTGAATCGCGCGCCGGGTAACCTCAAGCTCGGATTGCCCGGAGCCTCGGCTTAGTTCTTCAATCGCGTGCCGGTAGCGATCCCGCGTCGGGAAATCCATGGCGGCGAAATCGCTGTCAGTGCAGAGCATGGCATCGACCAGACTGACGCTCTCGAAAAACTCCGCCCAATCGATTGAAGACATGAGGCGCATGCTCGAGATCACGTTGCGGACGGTCACGTTCATCGCGCCCTGCCTCTGATGCTCCTCGCGGACCATTTCGTCGGCGGTCGTGCCCTGCTCTGCCAGGCGTTCGTCCAGCCAGCGTAGCGCTGGCGTCACGGCCGGATCCTGATCGCGCAGCCGCTGGACCAGTTGCACGGCAAAGGCTGAGGGCAAGGACCCCTGGTCGAAACGTTGCAGTCCCGCCGCGGCGGGATTGCCATTCCGGCTATCGACTCCGAAAAGCTGATCGGCCAGCGCATCGGCCTCCTGGCGCGCCGCTCGGCGACTCACGATCCCCTCAGCCGATCGGCGCAAATTCTCCACGAGCACGATGCGCAACGTAATCGCTACCGCCCAAAGCTCACCAATCGTAAGTGGCTGCACGCGCTGGTACGCGCGCACGAACCGGGCCAGCGTCTGCGGGTCGAAGCGGCTGTCTGTATGGGCGACATAGGCCCAGGCTAGTCCGAACACACGCGGATAGCCTTTAAGATGCCCTTCGGCAAGCTTAGGCAACTGGCGATAGAAGCCGGCGGGGAGATCGTCGCGAATTTCGCGAATCTGTTCATCGACGATATGAAAATTGTCAACCAGCCACTCCGCGGCCGGGGTAATGGCGCGTTCCTCGCGGATAGCCTTGGCGATGGTGTGATACGCTTGGAGCAGCAACCGGCCATTGTCACGGAGCCGTGTCGTCAACTCTCGACCGGTTTTGGGCGTCGTCGTGATGCGTTGCGCAACCGCGAGGCTCTCAGCATGTTGCTCGAGGCGCTCAATGCTGAAGAGTTCGCTGCGAATCATCTCTTCGGTGTTCCGCCGGAAAGTCGCAGATGGGCGCGTGAGTCGGTTAAAGATAGAGCGCTGCAATTGTGCCATTCCTGGATTGTTGCTCCTAATCTTGACGATGCGAGATGAGTCTCCCAAGGCCATTCCGGCCGAAGGGAGGAAGTTTTTGTATAGCAGATTTCTCGCTGCGCTCTAAATTACGGAGATGAAGCTGACAATGTCAAGCTATTGCATCGAGGTTGAACGGAGAGCATTTTTGCATCAGTCAGGCGGTCGAAACTTTTGATCGTTTGCACCAGCCCTTAGCCCGTTATAGAATTCATAGCCCTGACCGACCGGTACCCCTTCGTCACCGATCCCATGTATCACCAGCGTAGGCGTTCGGCAGTTTCGGATAAACGTAATCGGTGAGCGATCATCATAACCCTTCCGATTAAAGTATGGACTGTCCGGGAAAGAGACGCGCAGGGAAGCACGTATATAGGATGTGGCGTATAAACCAAAAAAGTCCGAGTGTCCGGCTTGCGCAACCGCAGCCTTGAACCTTGTAGTATGAGCAATTGCATATTCCGTCATGAACCCGCCATTGCTCCAGCCACCAATGCCGAGGCGATTTGGATCGGCAATTCGCTGCTCAACAAGGTAATCCACGCCGTCCATCAGGTCTTGGAAAGCCATTCCGCCCCAGTCCGCTATAGTTGCGTGCATTCGCCAGCCCTCGCCAGTCACGCCCCGGGTGTTTGGAAGGAAAACCACATAACCATTTGATGCCAATAGCTGCCCCCATGCCCACCATTTAGCGTGCAGTCCCGGCCACCAAGCTGTGTCACCAGGATGCGTATTAATAATTGTTGGATAAAGATTGCCTGGTTTATAGCCGGGGGGCGTTATGAGTACGCCTCGACGAGTCAAGCCGTCCTTGGAGTTTTTCCACTCTACTTCGCGCACTTTTCCAAGCCGCCAGGACTTTGTTTGAGGATTGAAGTCGGTGATCTTACGAGGCTGCCTGTTTTTCGTCAACACCCAAATATCGCTCGGTGATTCAGGAGTTTGGGCGAGATACACCGTCGTCTGTCCGTTCGTGCTAAAACTATAGTCCCATTGCGACTGGATGACGTCAGCGAGTTTGTCCACGGCTCCGGTAGCACTATCAATCATCAGAATAGCTTCCCGCGTCCCCTCGATGCTTTGTGCCACAAGATGCTTGGAATCAGGCGTCCATTCTAGAGTGAGAACGCTGCCAGAATAGTCTTTCAAAAGCGGTCGCACAGTTCCGCCACCGCTCGCCGCCACGACGGACACCCATGAAGAGAAGTCTTTCGTTGGAGGACCTTCAAAGAATGTGACCCAGCGACCATCCGGAGACCACCTGAGACCTCCTGTGAGGCTGACGTTTTTGCTGAGAGTTCTCACAACTTCACCGGTTAATCGGTTCACGACCACCAAGGAAAGCAGAAGAGAGTCTTCAGGCTTTAGGGTCTGAGCGACGACGAGTGCCAGTTCGTCGCCCTTAGGAGACCATGCGAGTTCATGAATTTCAAAATCTTGCATTGTGACCTGTACAGCATTAGGGTCTAACAGATTGGTGACCCACAGCCTGGTATATTTAAAGTTACGGTCAACCTCAATGGCATCGTAGCCGGTGGCCTGTCTCTCCTGTTCTTCCGAAGTGGCCTGATCACGTGCGGTGAAAGCAATCATTTTGCTGTCAGGCGACCACGCGAACTGTTCCACGCCCCCCGGTACGGAGGTCAGTCGCTCAACCTGCCCACCATTG
>JBOHQX010000294.1:0-23810 GCA_050732395.1 bacterium | reverse complement strand
GTCATGATAAATCTCGTAGTCCCCGCCCCTTGTGGGCGGCTTTTAAGAGCAGCGACCCCTTGTGGGTCTCTCTTTATGTTCGGCTTATTATGGTACGCCGAAGGCGTTGAACACCAGAGCCGAGGGTAGCGCGCTGCGCACCCTCGGTAAATTAACATTACAATCGAGCACCCTGAAGGGGTGCAACAAAAATTGGGGGCAAAAATGCCGCAAGCGCTCGTACAGGTCTATTTACGCATTTGGAAATAGCGGTATTTGTGTGGAACCCCGATTGGGGTTCCATGGTAGAGGGATATTGGTTCCCAGGGCGCCCATGGGATGGGCGCCCTGGGCTGTGGAGTGAAACGCCTTCGGCGTAGTACAAGGAAAAACGCTTAAAGTTTATTGCGATTCGCTGCAGCCCCCAGTCTTCACATGTAGAATTTAAGGTAACAGTGCACTAGTGTATTTGGCGAAGCAAATTCTGTGCATGCAGCTAAAAGTCTCCATACGCCGCATGGAGACTTTATTGAGTTGCTGTATTGTATCGGCGGCACAGCCGGATTCTGGCAGGAATTTTTTATTTGGCGCAATAATCGCTGGGATTATCTGGTGCAGTAGCTTGGCCAGTCAGTGAATGAATGTAAACCCAATCAATACGGATTTCGCAAAGGCATTTAGATAAACATGATGGCGTTAACCGCCGAAGCCCCGGTCATGAAACAAGAAGACTGTTACAATTGCGAAGCAGGGCCGAGTTTACATAGAGCTGAAACTCGAAGACGGAGCGCTTGCACTCAAAAGCTGCCGGTTTGCCAATGTTGACTGAGGAGAATAAAGTGAACCAGCGAAGCCATCGCTTCTTGAAATCTGTCTACCCGCTCATATTGTGCCTTTTGGCGGGCATAGCGTGCACGCGGGTGAAAGAAACCCGGATCGACCTGCCGAACGGCGGCAAGTTGATCAATGAAATCATCAAAACTCAGACTCTCGCGGACTATTTTCAGAAGAAGTTTACGATCATACGTGATGGTGACGAGGATTATGGGCCTCATTATGTAAGCCACTTCTATTATACTCCTCCGGAAGGTGGAGAAGTTGAGATAATTGGCCAATCGGATACTTCCGATACTATCGACAGAGCTATCTGCATTGATGCGAGTGCGAATCTCGACAAAAACCTTCTGAGAACAGCAAGGACAATGGTCTTTGTAACGAAAAGCTTGATTGTGGTTAGACCCAAAAGGGGTCTGCTCGAGAGGATATATGTCAGAAGGGGATCGAGCGTTTGGAAAGAGTATAATTTTGATGAAAAAGCGCGCACTCACCCACTCTGGACAAGAGATCAAGCAATCATCGAACAAGGTGCTCAACGCTATCAAACCATGCAGCGAATTGATTTGGACAAACTCGAGTTTGTCGTGTCTCATGATTGCATGCGTTTGTCGAGGGCATTGACTTTCAAGCTCTCAGAGCATGGAGAAAGCTTAGAGTTGATCCGGCTTGAGCGTATGACGGAGTATTCTGGAAACGTTTTTTTTTGAGACGCGTGGTGGAATTTGGCAGCCTGATCAGATCATGGCGCGAGTCAAAGAAGTGTTTCAAAAGGTTCAGCATTTGCGTTCGAAACCGGAGTTCAAGTCGAAAGACCGCCTTGAGAATCTGAAGGCAGTTGTGAGCGAGAACTTTCTCGCTACCCGAGCCGCTCACCAGGCTCCATTGCCCGGGCCTCCGATTGATTTGCGAGAAATACGAATCTTGACTGCTAATGATAGCCCTCGTGATGATAAAAGCGATTGGCTTCGTATTTATTTTGAGGGCTCTTCCGTTGCCGAGCCACCAGCAACGAAAGGTCGGGAAGAGGGTCGGCCCGTAGCTGAACAAGCGGAAACTTTTGCCGAGGTGTGGAAATTCATAAGAGGGGAGAATTAGTGGGTCTTAGATGAAATTGAATTGCAAGATGCTTCACACGCGTCGATGCTGGAGTTTCTTGACAAAGTGCATGCCATGCAAGGGAGAAGGGGCTCCGGTGGATTCTACACGCAGTAAGTGAAAACGAGCAAATGTTGTCCACCATCGAGGCGAAAGATCCGATTAACGAGAGCATCATAGCTTGACTAGGCTAGATTATCCGCGAAGTCTCACAAGGAAAATCTCTGCGTAATCTCCGCGTATTCTTTGCGTGAGACATATAGTTTTCACCTGGATAAACTCATGCCAACCCTCCCGAAAACCATGATTTCTCTTTACGCTCTGCTCTTTGTGCTGATCATCGTTTTCCTCGGCGTGGAAGAGTGGCGCAGGAGCGAGCGATATGCAAACTCTCCACAAGAGTTCGAAAAGCGCTATAATTATGTCATTGTCTTTGTCCCTTGGCTGAATTGTTTTTATTCAGGTCAGCAAATGGCCATTTATTGTGCTCTCTGGATAGGCTTGCGGCTTGCATATCTGAGTAAGCAAATAAGAGCAGAAAACGCCAAATGAGCTTAACAAGGTGACTGGGATGAGGCTTGACTGTAAACTGTAATAACCAAAATCAGAGGCATCTATGAATATGACCCGTTGTTTCTGCATGCGTGTTGCGATTGCACTCGCTATGGTTGTCCTGGGCTGCGAGCATCCTGGCACCTCGACGGTGGAGCTCAAACGCTTCCCGATGACGAGTTTGGATAATGTGCTAACCCGATCAGGTGTTTCCCTTGATCAAACGGTCTCCAGCGACGGCAACGGCGCTCTCAAAATCGTCGCGGATCAGCCCACAACGGTGCGGCTTTTTGAGGTGCGCAAACTCAATGTTGAGAATGCTCGCCTCCTTTACCAGGCTCGGCTCAGAACCGAAGCGGTCGAGGGTCAAGTATATCTCGAGATGTGGTGCCAGTTTCCCGGGCTGGGCGAGTTCTTTTCGCGTGGTTTGCATGCCCCGTTGTCCGGCAGCGTAGAATGGACAACGCAGGAGATACCATTCTTTCTCCAGCAGGGCCAGAAGCCGGAAGTGGTCAAGCTGAACGTGGTCGTCAACGGACGGGGTACGGCCTGGGTTGATGACATAGTATTGTGCAAGGGTGCTCTCGAATGAAATGCAGGCACTTACGGACTTGCGGTTGGTGATAAGGTATGTGTGTGAATTCCGTTCAATCCATGCTTGATGGCATTGTGCTCAATGCGAAATACAGAAGTTGCAATGCATGCTGATAATTCGTATTTTGTCGATGCCATGAAATTTGTACGCGCGAAAAACACCAAACTGGAATAAATGTTTTGCCTGTCGAAATTTTTGATTATTCTTCAAGTTGTTGATAACTAAGGAGAGGATAAGTATGCTTAAACCAACAGAAGTCAAACCACTCGATAATTATCGACTTTGGATAAAGTACTCCGACGGCATTGAAGGCATTGTAGACTTGTCGGATTTGGCTGGCGATGGAGTTTTTGCGTTATGGAATGATTATGGCGAGTTTCAAAAAGTTCACCTAGGCCCGAATGGGGAGATTGCCTGGAACGATCAGGTTGAAATATGTTCTGACTCAATCTATCTGAAGATCACCGGCAAAAAACCGGAAGACATATTTCCAAAGTTACAGGAACTAGCCGTATATGCCTGAAATCAGCCGATTCTTCGGAATCGTCATCAAAATGTACTTCGATGAACACCCGCCACCGCACTTCAATAAGCCCTACTCTTGTTAAGATTCTTTAAAAGATTTCCTGAAATTCCATCTGATGAAGGTACTTCAGAGATTGTAATCTTTTTGCTCTAAATGTCCATTTCTCAATCATGAGTCGTGTGTAAGATGATCAGGAAGAGAATCTGCACAACTGTTTGCTGCTTTGGGGTGGCTGTATTTTTATTGTCAGTTTCCTCCCACAGTTTTTCCCAACACCAAACCCTCGGCACTTCCGGTTGCGGACTGAGCCAGAACAATTGCCACACCAACGAAAATAACTGGTGGAAAGACGACGCGCACAAAGTGACGGTCGACGCGTTTTACGACGATCCGGCTTCGTATGAAAAGATCGCGAAGCTTGCCGGCGTCGACCCGGCGAACATGCTCAAAGGCAACAACCAATGCATGACCTGCCATGGCACGATCGTTTCCGGCAAAGAGGCGCGTGAGGTGGAAGAAGGCGTGAGCTGCGAGAGCTGCCACGGCGCGGGCAGTGGCTACAAAGATCCGCACTCTGAAGGCCAGGCTGGTCAGGGTATCAACCGTACCGGTTACAAAAAAGGCTTGCAGCTCGGCATGGTTGAGAATAAGAATATCGACGTGCGTGGCAAAACCTGTGTGAAGTGCCACTATATCACCGACCAAAAGCTGATTTCAGCCGGCCATCCCGACGGCGCGCGTTTCAATTATATTTCCGGCATCAAGAAAATCGCGAAGCATTGGAAGCGGCCGCCGGCTGACGCGGATCTCAACAAAGCTCCCTTCGAGAAAGCGATGAGCGCGAAAGGCCCAGTAGCTCAAATCGAAAAGGTGGAGGCTGCTGCAACTCCGGGCCAAAGTCCTTCTCAGGCGGCGACACCACAGGCTGCGCAGCCGGTTGCGAATCCCCCGGCCACGGCTCAGCCCGTGACGGATCAACCCGCGACGAATCGACCTGAAGAGGAGAAGCCGCCGGCGACTAGCCCGTCCGTTATTGGATCAAATTCAACCGCTCCTGCGACGCCCGCAGCTTCACCGGCAACGACCGTAGTCAAATCGCCCGTAACGCCGGCCGGGGATCGGGGTGCGACCGCATCGTTGAATGATCCGCCACTGCAAGGGGATGCTCGCCCAGGCAATCGCATGCCGGCGACAATGCCGGCAGCGCCGGCACCGATGCCGACCGCCATCGATCTCACGATGCCACCGGCCCAAAGTCCCCTCGGAGTGGACACCATGCGCGTGCCGGGTTTGCCGCCCGCAATGGGCTTTGGCCCGTTTCCGCAAATCAGCGATTCCACGTCGATTCGTGAAGTTTTGATCATTCTCAAAAAACGCTTGGAGATGTTGCATCAACGGTCTTCAAAGACCAATCTTCCACAAAATTGACCTTTTGAAGGACAGGAGTCAAGTAGATGGCAGGCTCAAAAGCCCTTTCGGGCTCAAGGAAAAGAGCGCCCGAGCAAACCATTGTCAAACGTATCGAGCAGCACCGCGATCGCTGGAGCGCATTCGGCGCGCCGGCCGGCCTGCTGGGCCTGTCCGAGCGCATGTCGCCGGAGGAATTGCGGCGTTTCGAAATCTTTCGCGATTATGACGACGAGTTTTTGGAAGCCATCAGCGCGGATGTGACGCTGGCGAAATGGAAGCGCGGCGCGGTCCTTTTTGAAGAAGGCGCGTACCTCGATTTGGCGTTCTTCATCGTGCAAGGCGCAGTGGAAGTTTATCTGCAAAAATTATCGGCCTATAGCCGTTCCAATGACGCGGCCGAAAGGCCCTCCGGGGATGAGGGTGCGCGCGGGGCAAAGCCCGCCAAAGCGCGGTCCCGGCGAGCCCGCGTGGAAGGGACGGAAATCACCTTTCTATCCACGATTGATTTCAATTTGCCCGCAGGCGGCGGCAAGCAGCTCGGCCCGGGCGACGTCATCGGCGAAATCGGCGCGATGAACGGCTGGCCGCAATCGGTCACCGCGCGCGTGGCGGCGGATAGCATTCTCGTGCAAATTCGCGTGCCGGCATTGCGCAAGATGAAACGCAAATCCGCAGGCCTGAAAGCGCGTTTGGACAAGATTTATCGCGAGCGCTCGCTGCTCTCCCAGCTCAAGACGGCGCCGCTGTTCCAGCACTGCGACGAGGCTTTTCTCGAAGCGCTGGCGCGCCGGGCGGAATTGATTTCGTGCGAGCCGGGAGAAATCATTGCGCGTGAAAGCGAAGCCGTGGAAGCGTTGTATCTCGTGCGCTCCGGGTTCGTGAAGCTGGCGCAAAAAATGGGCGAGGGCGAAATCGTCGTTTCCTATCTCCGTAAAGGCAAAACGTTGGGCGAAGTCGAGATGCTGGTCCAAGGCACGCCGGGCTGGATGTGCACCGCGACTTCCGTGGAATATTCCGATCTCATCAAGATCTCGCGTGAAGACGTGCGCACCCTGGTGAAAAAATACCCCGATCTCGGCAAGGACTTGTGGGGCAGCTCGGTCGCGCGCATCAAACAGATGGGCGCGAGTAAAAAGAACATCAAGCAGTCGGAATTCCTGCAATTCTCGCTGGAAAAAGGCCTGGTCGAAGGCAGCAATATTTTGGTGATCGACCTAGACGCCTGTACGCGTTGCGACGATTGCGTGCGCGGTTGCGCCGACACGCACGGTGGCCTGCCCCGGTTCGTGCGTGAAGGGGACAAGTATGAAAACCTGTTGATTCCGAAATCCTGTTATCATTGCCAGGATCCCGTGTGTCTCGTGGGCTGCCCCACCGGCGCAATCCGCCGAGCGAGTGTGGGCGAGGTCGTCGAGATCGTCGATGATTTGTGCATCGGCTGCAAAGCCTGCGCGAACAATTGCCCCTACGACGCCATTGTCATGCACGACACCGGCGAGGTGTGGCCGGAGAACATGGTGCCCGAGATGCTGCGCGGCAAGGATCGTTTGCTCGCGAGCAAATGCGATTTGTGCTACAAGACCAACCACGAGCCCGCCTGCGTCGCCAATTGCCCGCACGGCTGCGCCATCCGCGTAAGTACCGGCGCGGAGTTTCAAGCGTTGCTGAATAAGAGGGGGTGATGGGGGGATTGAGGATGGTGGATAGTGGATAGTGGATAGAAGATAGAAGATAGAAGATGGTATGCCGCAGCATCTCGTCAATCCGACTTCTAACGTCCAGCATCCAGCATCCAGCATCCAGCATCCAGCATCCCACCCTGCCCATTTACATATTCGGAATCGCGTCGACAGGTTCGTAACGATTTTGCATCACATGAATGCGACGAAGCCCCTGAATGCCTTGGGCATTTTTCCGACTTTCGAAAAAACTTGATAAACGCGGCAAAATTGGGGTTTGCGTAAGTGCGGCAAAAGAAATATTTGTAAAGAATTGCAGGTATCACACCGTCCACGCACTGGCAAATTTTTTGCATGGTGTCTGATGTCACGTTTTCCCTCGAAGAGATTCTGAGTTGCGTCTTACGCCGCTGGTGTCAGTGGCGCCAAACAGATGCACACGAATTAATATTTTGCGCGAATTGAAACGACTCATCATGAAGCTGAATTTACTGCTCATCACCTCTTGGTTTCTGATTTCCTCCGCGGCGGCGCAATCGGTAGTGCGCATTGTCAGTTTCGAGAAGAATGACGGTATCATCGACCGCGGCACGGACGGCGGCATTCGCGTGGGCGACGTATTCGAAGTCAATCGCTATGAAGGCGATTTCGTCTATTGGGTCGGGCGCGTGGAAGTCGTGGTGGCGAAATCGCGTTTTGCGGGCGTGAAGCTGCTCGCCAAAGCCGCCGAGACCAGCTTGCAGAAAGGCGACGTGTTGGAATTGCAACAAAATGAAATCGACCCGATGCTGGACAAATTGAAACAATCCGGGCAGGCAATGGCGGGCAATGGTGCCGTTGCCAAAGAAGCGGAGCCCAAAACAGCCGCGGCGGAAGATTTGGCTGATTTCATGCGTTCGCCCAAACGCCACCAGCGGGTTCTGTTCGGCGTGACCGGCGGCCTGGTCCAGCCAGTCATAAGCTCCTCTCGTTTGGCAGGCTCGAGTTTTCTGGTGAACGTGCAAAACGTGAATACCGGTGACCAGAACACTATTAATATGTCCGAAGCCTATTCTACCAGCCTGGCCTTCCAGGCATTTTTTGTTTTGCCGCTTTCAGAAAGATTGAGCCTGAATTTGAATTATGCCTATGCGGCGTTGAATGTCAGCAGCAGGAAAGAAATGGATTTGTTGCGTATTGGTCTGAAAGGCTCGGCCTCGCTGGCAATGGTAACCGCCACGGTGCATTGGCTTTGGCGAAATAATCTTCAAGCAGGTGTGGGCGCCGGCTTGTTCCTGCCGCAAGCGTCTTTACGCAGCAGCCGGCAAACCATGACCATTTCGGACCGGCGGCTGGGCTTTTCGCTCGGCGCGGCGCATCAACTGGTACTCGGCTCGAATCTGTGGCTGCGCTCGCAATTGTCCTACAATGTTTTTCTGAATCAAGGCCCGGCCATTCACTTTCTGGCCGTACAAATTGGGCCGTGTTTTGGGATCTGAGTGAGAGATTGAGATGCTGGTGAAAACGACAATCAAAACCTGTACGCAGTGCAACTTAGTTTATGATGACACTTCGCCGCACGAGTGCCGTGACCAACAATCGCCCTTGCCGAAAGCGCGCCTGCTCCTTCCCTATTCCGGCATGCTGCTGGACAAGAAATACCGCCTGATCAACAAGCTGGGCGAAGGCGGCATGGGCAGCGTGTATCGTGCTCAGCGATTGTTCATGAACGACGTCGTCGCCATCAAGTTCATGCGTGCGGAGGTGATGGCCGACTCTGACATCCGCCAGCGTTTTTATCAGGAAGCCAAAGTCGCCGCGCGCATGAAGCACCCCAACGTCGTCACCGTGTATGATTGCGGCGAAACCATAGACGGTTTGGTGTATCTCGTGATGGAAATGCTCGAAGGCCAGTCGCTCGGCGAGATGATTCACAAAAACGGCCCCCTCGAGCTCAATCAGGTGCTCGACATCGGCATTCAGATCTGCGAAGCGCTGCGCTGCATGCTCGAGCACAATGTCATTCATCGCGATCTCAAGCCTGACAATATCATGCTGGTACCGGATGGGCAGGAGGGCTTCGCGGTCAAAATCGTGGATTTCGGGGTCGCGAAAGTTCTAGAGGCGGACGCCCATCTCACCCGCGTGCAATCGCGCATCGGCTCGCCGGTTTATTCTTCGCCGGAACAATATCTGGGTAAGCCCGTCGATCATCGCACCGACCTTTACGGACTGGGCGTGATTTTTTATGAATGCTTGACCGGCCACGTGCCCTTCGAGGCGCTCACGCAAAACGAATTGCTGACCGCCATCTTACACAAGATGCCGCAACGCTTGGACAAGAAGATCACGGGTTTCACCAGCATGATGGCGGATCTGGTGCATTGGCTGCTGGCGAAAGATCCGAATGACCGGCCGCGCAACGCGATGGAAGTCGCGAAATGCCTCGAGACCTTGCGTGACAGCAAAAAGACTCTGCAAATCTTTGAGTACGGGGAAGGAGTAGAAGAATCGGCACACAACGGGCGCCGCGCTTCGCCGGTTTCTGCACGTAACGCGAATGCCGCCGGAAACGGCGCCGTGTCGCCAGGATCAGAGCGCCTCAGATCTGCTCCGTTGCGCCAGCCCAAAAGCGGCAATGGTGCCGCCTATGCCGCCAGGCCCAGCCCGCGTGCTGGGGACACAACTGATCCGGTTTTCCGCCCGCGTCCCATTCGCAAGCGAATCAAGAAGAAACTCAAACGCCTGGCGCGACCGGTGTTGCTCTTTGCCGCCGTGTGCATTGCCGGATTTCTGGTTTGGGGCACAGTGATCGATCCGGACGGCTATGCCGAGCTGGCGGAATCGGTCATGCCCTTGCTGCCTTGGTTGAGCTCGACTGCGCCTGCCAGCCCTGGCAGTAATTCCAAGGCGGCAACGGTGAAAAAAGTTCTGCCAAACTCCCGCCCGCCTGTTCGATCAGATTCCGTGAAGAGTCCAGCGCCCGCCAACTTGGCCGTGGGCGCAACGCAGCCGCCGCCACTGGCGCCAAATGCAAATGGTGCAAACAGCGTCGCGCAAAATCAAAATGGAACTGTGAATGCGCCGCAAACGCTGGGCAATAGTTTGGCGGCGAGTTCGGCACCGCAAAACAATGCGTTGACGCGCTCTTTCTTGAGAGTTGAAGCCGGCAGCGAGGTGAAGCGAACAATACGCCCGGCGTCATCGAATGCCGGATCGATGAACGACCCCAAGGCGAATGCGCTGGCGAACATGCTGTTGGTGAAGGAAACCATGTTCGAACGCGGCGATGTTTCCGGCGAAGGCGGGCAGAATGAGCGGCCCGCGCATTGGGTACGCGTGGGCGAATTTTGGATCAGCAAGCACGAAGTAACCAATCGCGAATACCTTGCATTCGTCGAGGCCACGGGTCAGCACCAGCCGGAATGGCGTGATTCCAACAGCAAATACAATTATCAATTCGGATCGGACAATTTTTACAAAAAGCTGGGAGCTGCGCTGTATGACCCGGAATATCCCGTAGTGGGCGTTTCTTGGTACGATGCCGAAGCATATTGCGCTTGGAAATCACGGCAAACCGGCATAAAATTTCGGCTGCCGACGGAGGCGGAATGGGAACTGGCCGCGCGCGGGATGGACGCGAAGAACAAATACAGTTGGGGCAACGGCGTGCCCCAAATCGCCCAAGGCGGTAATATCGCCGACGCCTCGCTCAAAGCGGTATATACCGACTTACGCATGATCTGGCGCGCCTATGACGACAATTTCGTTTATACCGCGCCCGTGGGAAAGTTCGGCGCGAACGTGAATGGCTTGTACGACATGACCGGTAATGTCTGGGAATGGTGCAACGACTGGTACAACGAAACCGAATATCTGCGCAAAGAAAACAATAATCCCACCGGCCCGGCCAGCGGAAATGAAAGGGCCATTCGCGGCGGTTCCTGGAGTGATACGCCGGAAAAATTGCGAGTTGCTTTCCGGCGCGGCATGCCGCCGGCGTTTCGCAGTAATAATCTGGGGTTTCGTGTAGTGGCGGTGGCGCCGTCGGCGATGGCGAAGAAAGATGCTTTAGTGAAGTAGAGTATGGCCACGGTCCCGGCGCTTTCTACCAGCCTTGACATTTTGCCCCAAATTCGAAATTCATTCCCCCCGCAATAAATTTTCTTGACCGGTTAGTTTTTTTTGTTAATTTAGGGCCACTCAACTTGGGGCGGCTGCCCGCAGTCGCGCGAAAGTCCAGAAAGCGGAGTTCTGCGGCAGGCGCTTGGGAGGCTCCTTCTATGGCATCGCTTTCCGAAAATATCCATAAAAACGTTCGATCCTCGAGTGCGCCCAACGACGGCCTCACTCTTCCCCAAAAGATCGGAAAACTAACTGCCCAGCAATGGGGCAAGGGCATCGCCTTCATCGGGAATCACTCCAAATTCTTGGAAGCCTTACAAAAGCTGGAACAGTTCGCACAATCCGACGAGCCGGTCTTGATCACCGGTGAAAGCGGCGTTGGCAAGGAGCTGTTTGCACGCTCGCTGTTTGTCCTGAGCCGTCGCAAGGACGCGCCCTTTGTTTCCATTAACTGCGGCCAGTTTAGCGACGAACATTTGATGGTCAGTGAGCTCTTTGGGCACGCCAAAGGCAGCTTTACCGGCGCGTTGACCGAACATCTCGGCGTTTTTGCCACGGCCAATAGCGGCACCATTTTGATGGACGAGGTCGGTGAATTGTCGTTGGCGGCCCAGAAAATGTTGCTGCGGGTGATTGATCAAAAAGAGATCAAGCCTTTGGGTGCAACCGAAATCAAACTGGTGGATATTCGCATCGTATCGGCAACGCACCGCAATTTACAGAGCCTGGTCGATTCAGGCGTATTTCGGGAAGACCTTTTTTACAGACTGAATTGTTTACCTTTGCACGTTCCCGCGTTGCGCGAGCGAGGGGAAGATTGTGTGTTACTGCTTGAATATTTTTTGGCCAAATTGAACGAGAACCAGGGCGTGGAAAAGCGATTCTCGAATGAGACCATTGGTTTTCTCAAGCAATACTCGTTTCCGGGAAACATTCGTGAGTTGCGCAGCATCGTGGAGACCGGATTCAGGATGAGTCACGAAGACGTTATTCAGTTGGAAGACGTCACCACAAATTTGCAAAACCGCAGAAAAAGCGACGGGGTGTTAATAGATATTTCGGATTACTACCTCCGCATGAAGGACAAGCGCGAAAGCTTTTGGGAAGTGGTGCGAAAGCCTTTTTTGCGTAGAGATCTGAATAGAGTACAAGTCAAAGCCATAATTCAAAGGGGACTGGAGGAAGCCGGGAGCTACAAGGAAGTGATGAAAGTATTTAACGTCCCGCCACAAGATCACAAAACTTTCTTGAATTTCTTGCAGACGCACGGCCTGCGGCCCTGACTGGTACTTGCCATCGCTAGAACGTGTCTGCTGCTCACAAGACTCGCAAGTTGTTGATCCTTGTGCAAATGTAAACGCGTCTAGTTTCGCTTCCTGCCAGAGCCAGAATTCGGCAAACCAGCGGCGCGACTTTCACATTCACTCCGGCAAGCAAAACAACCACTTGCCCCTAGTCAACCGCGTGGAATGATCCTTGCCAGAGTATTTGTTGAGCAACGCGACTATACCTCGTCGTAACCATTCCTCTTCGCTGCTGAAGGCGCCTGTAGCAGGCGGGAGTGGCGTTCATTCATGATGTATTCTTGGATAAGAGGGAACATTAACTCATACTGGAGGAGAAATTATGCGTAAAAGAATTATGGCTGGACTCGCCGGCTTGATGTTGGCACTTTTTGTTGGGCAGTTTGTCGGTGATGCTGTTCAGATGGCATCCGCGACAACCCAAAAGATACCGAACAGGAGATGCAGCATCTGTCGTAGCTGCGGTGGAGATACTGAATACCTTTGTCACACTGGCGGCTGAGATCAAGACGTATCATGTTATAGAGTTGCTTGCTCAGCCGCGTGGGCAGGCAACCCTTGAAATTCGAATGAGAGCTTGAATTCTATCTTATGCGAGGAAAGACCATGCGTAAAAGATTCTTATCTGTCATAGCCGGCTTTATGGTTGCTCTTTTTGTCGGTCAGTTTTTGAGCGCCAGTGTCGAGATGGCAACTGCGGCTTATCAGAATTACGTTGCGAGAAGGTGCCCTGCCTATGGAGAGTGTGGTGGAGATAGTGAGTATCGCTGCAGTCCATCCAATTAGTAAAAGGCCAGGAACAAGGAAAAGTGCGAGGGGTGAGTGAAAACAGCAGAATCCGTTACCCGGAAATATCTAAGAGTGATGGTGCGACAATGCTCGAGGCCTCATCTAAGATTGCTTCGTCTTGCATACAGCAATATTCGACCACTCGAACATTGGTTTGTCATTTACTCCCTTGCCGCCTTGCTCAGTCATACAGGTTGTATTTCGAAACCTGAATCCCTGTTCATGAAACTGGAAAGGATAGAGAAAGTAAGGCATATACGACTAGTTGAAAATCAAAACTACCCCTTGGGTAGAATCTTTGATGCTTCCATCAGTCCAGACTCTGTTTTACACGTCCTTGACATAGGAGCCGCAGATATAAAGTTGTTCAACTTGGACGGCACGTTCATCAAAAAGCTGGGAGGCAGAGGCCAGGGTCCAAATGAGCTCCAAGTACCTAGAACGATGGAAGTGACAAAAGACTATATCGTGGTGGCTGACATCGGGTCCAAATTGACCAAGTGGTTCGATAGGGAAGGAAAACTTTTGCGGCAAATTTCCATCGATCGGTTGCGCCCGATCATGGGCAACACGAGAGTCGTCAGCGAAAATAAACTCCTTCATGCGGCCTTATGGGATGGCTCACGTAATCGTAAAAGCGCAGTTCACCTCATAGACTCAACGGGCAGGATTTTGCGAAGTCTCGGTGAATTTCCAGAAGAATACGACAATTACGAGCTTCAAGGAAACAGGCAGATTGATTTTAATCACAGAAAAAATACGTATGTCATAACGTTTCATCAATCTCCCGCTATGGTCATTGGAAATCTAACAACGGGTAGCGGAAAGATGCATGCCTTTGAACATGAGAGGTCAAAATATATTTCATTGAATCATCCTAAAGGCAGATTCCTGACCCCGGAACTCATGGAAAAGCTCGTGTTGGAGGAGGCATATAGTGACCGGGTGTCATTTTTAACAGACTCAATTGTGGTCCGATCGTATATGCGCTGCTCCGAAGAGTCTTTGAAAAAAAGAAGCATGGTACTTCACAAGCATTTCTTGCAAGCATATAGCACCTTCGGAGAAGTTCTGGGGGAAGTTCCCTTGCCGGGAAGGTTGCACGCCAAATACGGCGATTTATTACTTGTCGAAGAAGGCGATGAGCCGGACAACCATATATTTGGCTTGTACAAGGCGCATTTCAGGAGAATTGCCATGAGTGAACGCTATCAAAATGAAAGATAATCTGTTCATTGCATGTCTTGTCGCCATGGCCTCCCTTTCTGCTATATTGTTTCATAAGAATAGGGAGCTGGTGGCTAAATACCAGGATGACTTGTTGCACGCGAATAACCGTTTGGATAAAGCCGTCTCAAGTGCTGAGGACTTGTGGATGCGACCAATTTATTTCGGCAGTATCAATGCAGATTGCCGAAAGAACTCGGTGGATAAAAGTATCGGCGTCTTGATCGTGTTCAATGAAGAGTCGGGATGTGGCAGCTGTCTGCAGCTAGAAGCAACGGAGTGGCAAGCGTTCTTGAATCAAGACGCTATGGCGGAGAAAGTTGCGGTCAATCTTATTTGCACGATTCGCGACGCGGCAAGACAACGCCAGGAATTTAAATCAATGCATGTTTTGTTTCCGGTTTGCTATGATAGCTCTGCCTCTTTGCTGAAGGACTTGAACATTCAGTGGACGCCGCGGGTTTTTTTCTTGTACAAAGGGAAAATAGTAGGCGGATATACGGCAGAAATGCATAACCGCGAGAAATCAAAAGCAGTGATGGCAAAATTCACGGAATTTGTAAAACTTCATAGATGAAGCGATGAACAACGCTCTTCTGCTCGAGAACTATCTCAAAATTGCTGCTCGTAATTTACTGAAAAACAAAGCCTACACGTTGATCAATGTCATCGGGCTTGCAGTGGGAATGGCCAGCAGTTTCTTGATTCTACTTTTCATTCAGGACGAGCTCGGTTATGATCGCCATCATGAGAATGCAAAGAATATTTATAGGTTTGTAACTCTAAACAAGAATTCTCCTGCGTCGAGTTATGCACTAAGTCCGGCTGATCGAGCCGCGAGATTAGTAGAGGACCTACCGGGCGTAACTTCAGGTACGAGGATCAAGCCATCGAGTGGATTGATAAGCTTTCAAGATAAGCGTTTCAATGAGGATCGCTTCTTCTTTGCGGACTCGACGTTTTTTGAGGTCTTTACTTTTCGCTTTAAGCGGGGCAGTCCCCATACGGCACTCGCCCTGCCTCATTCTGTTGTCATCACTGAAGCAATGGCTTTCAAGTATTTTGGAGCTGCAGATCCAATTGGCGCAGTGCTCACCCTCGACGACTCCATCCTCTTTAAAGTTACCGGTGTGCTGTATGATGTTCCCCTGAACTCACATTTCAAATTCGACTTTCTCGCTTCATTGATAACTGTTGAAGAGACGGTCTATTCTGTTCTTACCTACTTACTGCTTGACCGGAACGCTTCTCCTCTTGAATGCGAAAAAAGAGTGCCCGGTCTCCTCGAGAAGTACTCGAAAGACTACGTCTATTCAGATGAGTTTCTGCATCGCCTTCAGCCCTTAACCGGCATTCATTTTCATTCACACTTGCAATGGGAAATAGAGCCCAGCGGCGAAATCGCTTACATATACATTTTTTCAACTATCGCCGCCTTTGTGCTGCTGCTGGCCTGTATCAACTTTGTCAATCTTGCCACCGCACAGGCTGCTCAGCGCGCGAAGGAGGTGGGAATGAGAAAAGTTGTCGGGGCTGATCGCAGGCAACTCTTTCTGCAGTTCATGGGAGAAGCTCTATTCATAGCCTTCCTCGCTCTCGGCTTTTCCCTTGTAATGGTCGAATGTGCTCTTCCTTGGTTCAACACGTTGGTAAGCAAGAACCTGGTGCTGCGTTACGGTGATAATTTGCTGCTCTTGACTGGCATTACTTTGTTGGTTGGCCTGATCTCAGGCAGTTATCCGGCGTTTTTTCTCTCGCGTTTCGAGCCGGCACTCGTGCTGAAGGGCAAGTTCAATTCGGGACGGGGCGGGCAAACACTCAAAAGAGGACTGGTCGTAATTCAGTTTATGGTCTCGATTATTCTGATCACAGGCACAACGATTGTTTTTAGGCAATTGGAGTTTGTGAGAGATATGCATCTGGGTTTCAACAAAGAACATGTCGTTGTTATCACGATCCGGGATAAAGAGGTGCAACGGAAATACCAAGTCTTTAAAAATGAGCTGAGGCATTACCCTGGAGTGCTCACGGCTGCGGCCTCCTCCACTGTTCCAGGTAGAGTGACGGAAGCCAGTATTCCTCGAATACGGTACAGCCTGCCGGGAACCGAAGCGGAATCATCCATTAATGAACGGATGGTCAATACCTTGTTTGTCGATTACAATTTCATCGAGACCATGGAGATTGAGCTTGCAGCAGGCAGAAATTTTCTGACGTCCTTCCCGACCGACGTAACCAGCGCTCTTATTCTCAACGAAACAGCCGCAAGGCTGTTTGGCTGGGAGTCCCCGGGACAAGCCCTGGGCAAAGAAATGCAGTATTGGCAGAGAGGATATAAGGCCGCGGTCGTGACTGGGGTTACGCGAGATTTTAACTATGCCTCTCTTCATAGCAGCACCGATCCGCTCATCATTCGTCTACTGGATCCAAATGAGCGGACCTATCCTATGCAAGTGCACGCGCCCGGAGTCGTTTCGGCTAGAATCCGCGCTCATGGGATCTTCGATACCATGGAGTTCATCAAGAGCAGGTGGAAGGAGATCGATCCCCGTTATCCTTTCGAGTACTTCTTTTTGGATGAAAACTTCGATCAACTCTATCGAGCCGAGCAAAGGCTGGGCAAGATCTTTGGATATTTTTCTTTGCTGGCTGCTTTCATCGCCTGCCTGGGCATGCTCGGACTCGCCTCTTTTACCGCGGAACAGCGCACCAAAGAAGTCGGTATGCGCAAAGTGCTCGGAGCTTCCGTTTTCCAAATCCTTGTGCTCTTGTCAAAGGATTTCGCCAAATTGGTCGTTGCCGCCGCCGCTCTCGCAGTACCGGCCGCCTACTTCGCCATGAACAGGTGGCTTCAAAATTTTGCCTATCGCGTGGAAATCGATTCTTGGATCTTTGTACTGGCCGGCTTCACGGCGTTGTTGATTGCGCTGCTGACTGTGAGCTACCATGCATTCAAGGTGGCGCTCACCAATCCGGTCGAGGTCCTGCAATACGAATGATACGCTGACGTTGAGCCCACGCGACTATCGGTGCTTCTATTTGGAAGGATTTAACCTATCCTGTTCGCGAGACACAGTGAAGGATGAAACTGATGTTCGTAGTAGTGCCTTCAGGCCCCGTGACGCAGGGAGCGCCCGGCTCCTAAAGGAGCTACTACAAACGTTATTTGCAGACGAATCCTGGCGAGTTCTACGGCTTGAACAAATCCTTCAGCTTCTTCTTGGCCTCTGCTTTCAGTTTCTCTGTTTCACTCTTTGCGCTGTCCACCGCCGCGCGGCGCAATTTTTCTGCTTGCTCTTTTTGCTTCGCCAGCAAAGCATTCGCGCTGTCGGCCGCGGCCTTTTTTTGCTTGTCCATCTCCTGTTGCAACAGATTCGTCGCTTGTGCCGCCACGCCCTTGATCAAGTCGCCGCCGGAGAATTGCACTTGCGGAGCAGTGATACTGCCCTTCATCGCACCCACCAGATCTACGTACTCATTCTGCAGTGGATCGACATTTTGTTTCAACAAATCATTCACGAACGCATTCGCTTGTTGGTTCAGCTCTTTGGCAGGCACGCGCAGCTTGAGCGCATAATCCAGCGATTGATCGATGCCATTCGACCCTGATACCACGAACTCCGTATTCGCCACTTTGAAGCTCACCGGCTCGAGAAAAAAACGACCGTCGCGAATATGGAAGGATGGATGCAAATCCGCAAGCGACAAGGTTTTGTATTTTTCCATTTTCAAGACGTCAGCCAGCTTTGTCAATGGCGTAAAATTAGCGAGCGTGGCGCTGGCGATTCTCAGTGCTCCTTGGCTGTTCAAGGAATTGAAGATGGGCATCAAGCTGGAATCTACGTCCGTCGCTATTTGAAAGTTGGAGCTAAAATTCCCCTGCAGGCTCTGCGCGATCGGCGCGAACTTTTGCACGGTGACAAAACTCTGAAACGTTTGCCCAATACTCAGATCATTCACTTTGAGATCGAAGAAAAGATTGACCGGCTTGTCAGGTGGCGTGCTGTAGCGGCCGTTCATGACCATCGCGCCGTTGAGCAAGTTCATGCTCACATTCTGCAGGTGTAGGGTGCGGTCTTTCAGCAGCATCGTGCCGCGCACGTTGTGAAGGCGCAGTTTGTCGTATTTCACTTCTTGAAAAGCCGAATTCAAGCTGAAATCGATTTTGTCCGGCAGCGCAACTGCGCTGAGGCCGGCGCTTTCACCGGCCATCCACGGATCGAGATCAAAATAGCGCGATTGCAGTGACAACGAGCCTTTGAGCGTTTGATCCTTCATGACGTACGCCAGCAGATT
Source organism: bacterium (assembly GCA_050732395.1). GTDB lineage: Bacteria > Zhuqueibacterota > Zhuqueibacteria > Zhuqueibacterales > Zhuqueibacteraceae > JBIOXB01. The sequence goes on along the minus strand of JBOHQX010000294.1, from coordinate 5,417 downwards.
ATCGAGGGTACCGCTGGCCTCCAAATCACTGTTACCCAACTTCATGTTTAAATCACTGAGTTTCACGTTCGCGGGATTGAAATTCAACTGCGCCTGCGCAATTGCGATTTTTTCCGGCAAATCCTTGGTGTGAAAGAGCAAATTGCGGAAGGAAAGACTGCCTGCAGCATGAAACTGTTCGTAGCGTCCCTGCTCCGCACTCGACATCCTGCCCGCCAGGCTGAGACTGGCGTCGATTAATCCGCCCAGCTCGGTGCCGGCTTCGAGCGGGAACAGGTTTTTGACCTCGCCCAAATTGATCCGGCCTCTGATGTTCGCATTGAGCTCCGGATCCGAGACCGGGGTTTTGACCTGGAGACTGGCGTCAAACGGATCACGCCCCATTTCGACGTGAAATTGGGTGAGATCGATCACGGTATCGTCCAATTCGCCGCCGGGATTGTTGACCGACAGATTCAGATTGACATTCTTGACCGCCGCCGGCAATTGTGGGTATTGAAACATGCCATTGTTGACTTGCAGTTGCACGTTGAAAGCAGGATAGTGGTTTTCGCTATACGTGCCTTTGCATTGTCCTTGCAGCGCAAACAGGCCGGAGGATTTGAGCGCCTTGAAATCTTTGGCATAAATGGCGGGAATCAGCGAAATGATGCTTTTGAAATCATTTTGCGGCGCCTCGAATTTTACTTCCAGCTCCATGTTCTCGCCCGCCTTTGCAATCGCGCCGCCAAAGCGCAAAGCCAAATCATTCAACCGCAGCTCGTTATCCAACAGCGTGTATCTGCTTGCGGCATTGTCAATGTCCACGTCGGCTTTCAGGGTGGTATGCACTTTATTCAAATACTTGACCTCCCCCGAAGCAAATGTCAAGCTCGCAATATCCGTCAGCGTGCGCAGGCTGAACCGATCCTGGGAGAAATCACCGCTGCCGCTGTGATTCAACCCTTCGAGAAAGGCGGACATGCCCGAGGCTTGATCGTAATAGACTAACTTGCCATCGCTAATGGCATATTCTTGCAGCGCCAAGTTGACGCCGGTTTTTGCTTCTTCTTCCGGTTTGGACGGAGCGGTTTCTTTAGTGATATTCCAATTCACCGAGCCGTCTTCCAAAGCAATCAGGCGGACGCGCGGCTCGTCGAGCGCGATCGAGCGGATTTTGATGGGGCCGCCGAAAAGGCTGAAGATATCCAGGCTGGTTTGAAATCTCTTGAGGGAGATTAGCGTATCGCCTGCAAAAGGGGCCTGGTTGATGAGCGCGAGCCGATCGAGACTCAGATTGAAATTGGGGAAATCCGAGAACAAGCTCAGTCTGATATCTGCGAATTCCAATGTGGCGTTGAGCTGTTTGTTCGCTTCGCTTTTGACCAGACCTACGATTTTGTCCTTGAATAAGAGCGGAACGAGAATGGCGGCGAGTAAGAGTAGGGCAACGACGACGGCGAGGGCAATGAATACCTTTTTCATGGAATGTCATCCTAAGAAGTGCTCTGCTGTGCTTTGCACGCTTGTGTGCACGCGCAGATGATTTCGAGGTTAGATTTTGCCAGCATAAAATTTGCGGACGGAACTAGACCACATGGTGAACGAACGTAAATCAACAATATTATTTTACTCACCTCATTAATTAAATGCAAGTAAACAAAAAAGCCGGCCTTGATATAAGCAGCCGGCAATTTTAAGAACCTATCCGAAAACCCTGAAATGTCATGCCGTAGGCATCTTCCCTAGTTCGTGTGCAGCTCTTGGAGAAGATTACCACGAAACTAGCGTTTGAATTAGCGCCTTTAGGAGCCGGGCGTTCACTGCGCCAGGTGCCTAAAGGCACTACTACAAACCCTCATTTTCATTATGGTAAATGCCGCCTCGCGACATGGCAATTCCTATCAAATGACAATTAAAAGGGCATTCCCAAACCAACTCGACATTGTCAAGCTACGCATAAACAACAAACCCCGCGGCCGGAACCGTCAGTAAGACCGACTTGCCATTCCTGGCTTCGACACTGGCTGTTGTTTTGATCTGGCGCTTATCCGTAGAGTAGAGGCATTCTAACTGATCGGCAACTAGGTGCAAGCGATGATCAATCGTCACCCAGGCGGTTAGCGGCTGATCATAATCGGTGTTGATGGCCAGCAACATTTCCCGGTCGTTAAAAAGGCGAGACCAGGGGACAACGGAACGGATCTCATCTCCCATCATTTGTGGCAAGCCAAAGCTCTTTCCATCTCCCGAGATGGGACGCAAGTATTGGCGGCCGCGGCCCAAAACGGTGCTGCGCTTGCGAATTTCCAAAATCCTGGCCAGTTCTTGGTATACCGGATTGTCTTCGTTGAAAAAATGCCGATTTCGGCTCTCGAAAGCGCCAAACTCGCCGCCAAACATGGCTTCGCGCAAGTAGCGGTCGTTGTCGCCGTGGCCATCAAAACCTTGCTCGGTGCCATAATAAATGCAAGGTATGCCCAGTGTAGTCGCGTTGAGGGCAAGAACATTCAGCACGACTTTCTCAGCGTCTAGGTCAGCGCAGAAACGGGCTTTGTTGTTCCCCTTGCGCACCTGGTCGTGATCGTCGAAACTGGTAACAACTTTATTTCGAAACCAAACGTGAGAACCTTTTTGGACCAAAAGAGAATTGCGAAAGAGATCGAAATAATCGGAGGGATTGCGAAAGCCTTTCACCAGATACTCCATTTTGTCCGGAATATCGTCGATGCCCAGGGCCGCATTCAGGCCGGTTTGCTCCACGGTTTCGAACGCTCGGCCGCGCCCTCCGGTTATCTCACCAATGAGGTAAAAATTTTCCTTGCCGATCGCCTGAGTAAACTCGTGGATCACGGAAGTGAAAAAACGCGTCGCCCCCAAATCCATATGCTTGACCGTGTCGACGCGGAAGCCGTCAATATCGGCGTAGGCGATCCAGAATTTGTAAACCTCGCAAAGCGCCCGCAAACCCGAGGAGGGCTGGAAATCATCGATACTGCCACGACCAAGATTGATATCTTTGAGGCTGAAAAAATCCCCTTCCAAATACTCTGGAAAATGATCCCAACTGTCGATGCGTCCTTTCTGCGTGAACACGGAGGGTTCCTGGAATTCCGCCGGCCAAATCGCCCCATCCGGCCATGCCGCGGGATTCTCCTGCAAATTAACCGGACTAAAACGTAACTTCGCATTGCCGCTTTTATCATTGAAGCCTTTGACGCGATAAGGATTTCCATCCCAGCGGGGATCACAAACCAGATTGCCATTGATCCTGCGGCAATCATAGCGGTCGGCGTCGTAGGTGAATACGTCGCCGGAATGATTCAGGATGATGTCCAAGATCACATAGATGCCAAGCTGGTGCGCCGTCTTCACCATCGCGCGCAAATGTTCGCGGTTGCCGAAATGCGGATCCACGTCGAGAAAGTTCTGAATGCCGTAGCCGTGGTAGGATTCCTGAAACGCGACTTGCTTGAAAATGGGACTCACCCAAATCGCGGTCACACCTAAGCGTTGCAAATAACCCAACTTACTCTTCAGCCCTTTCAGGGTGCCGCCGACAAATCTTCCGCCAGCTTCAAACCAGCGACTTCTCGCCTCCGCGGTTCTGGTTGCATTGCCGCGATCCTCATTTTTGAACAGCGGCGTCATGCCGCTGGCAACGATATTTCCTTCATTGTCGCGGTAACCCTGCTCTTTTCCGTCGGAAAATCGGTCGAGCATGAGGAAATAGAGGACCTGGTCTTCCCAAGCCGCCGGGGAGGGGAAAAATTCGCGATCAGTGAGAATTGCGAAATCTAATGTTGACAGGCGTTGCTCTATCACCTTTGCATCCTCCAGATTAAGAATGAATCGAGGCCATAATTTTGAAATCCGCTTTATCTGTTCAATTCGCTTACAAGAAATAGGAGCTGAATAGTTACATTCTCACTCTGTATTTTCTCTGACTACTTTGCCTTTCCGCCGGCTCCTCCTGCCCGAATTCGCCATGGCTTCATTCGAAGCAATTGGCTGCCATCGAAATCTCTGGTAACCCCAAAATCTATTACACTTCTTGCAGTGGTGAATCTTTCGCTTGTTCGGCTTCGGTAAGCGATCAAGCCTGCCACGACAGTGCGGACAGACAGGCTTCGGGAAAAGGAGTATATGGAGACCTCCCAGCATTAGAGCGATCAAATCTCCCAGCATCGTTCCTATTTCCAGGTACGTTTCGTTTACTGCTTCTCAACTACTTGTGATCGGTTGTGCAGAAGCGAATAGACAAAGCGTCTCAGAATAGTATTCCGAAAGTTTCTTCACCAACGGATCAAAAGCGACCAACGGACTCTAAATCCGTTGGCCGCTTTTCAATCCGCTGGCCAATTTTTTAATTGAAAGCTGCTCCGAAAGGAGATTAGGCTTTAAACTCATCTCAAAATCCGGCGCAGACCGCGATGCATGTAACCGTATTGCGCGTGATCCAGGCTGGCAAACGTTCCTAGAGTTTCGTCCGGGCCGGTTTCCGACAAATAGAACTCGCCGGCTGCCGGCATTTGAGCCCAAAAATGGGCGAACCATATCGCCTGCAGTGATTTTTGTAAACTGATCGACAGTGATAAAATCAGCTCTGGTTAACGTATCCGCTGCAGCGCCGTTGGCAACGATCAATTTCACGGTGAAAACTCCTACTTCGTCATATATATGGGAAGGATGTCGTACTTGCGAATCGATGACACCATCGTTGTCAAAATCCCAATACCTGGAAGTCACCGGCGGCATGGCACGAGAACGATCCGCGAATTGAACGGTTAAATGTCGCCACTTCATCTCCAAACATGTTATAGACCTTGAGCGTGACATAACTCTTACGTGGAATGACAAAGTCGATCGTCGTGTGCGGATTGAAGGGGTTGGGATAATTTTGCGCCAGGGAGAAGGACGACGATGTGGTCGTGGAAATCTCTTCAACTGAAGTAGTGGACTCTACACTGCGAAAAACGCCGTTACGTGAAGTCCCGGCAAAGAGGTGTCCGGCGCTGTTGATGACTAGCGCAAACACATTGGCACCGGTTAAGGCAGTCGGTCTCCAATTCTCGCCATCATCGGTGGAGCGAAACACCCCGCTGCCGTCTGTTCCCGCAAATACGTGTCCGGCGCTATTGATGACAAAAGCAATGACGGACCCGCCAAGAGGGGTGTTGGTTTGCCGCCAGAAGTTGGTTTGGGCAGGCGCCAGGTTGGTGGCCGTAAGGCCAATTAAAGTGAGCAAACGGCGGCATTTTACCAATTTGCCATAAATTTGGCTCATAGCTCCCCTGTAGAATGATTGATTTCATCTTCTATCTTGTGAAGCCTACTGAATCCATTCCGCGCACGAAGCCTTGTCGTTGAATTTAAGCTTCTTGAAATTCTTATTCTCACCGGTTTCTGTTAAATCAATAAAGCTTCCTCCACAAGGG
>JBOHQX010000293.1:0-30709 GCA_050732395.1 bacterium | reverse complement strand
GTCTCGCCCTGCGGTGAAGTGAGAATCACCGGTACGCCGGCCAGCGAGAATTCGCTCTGAATATGCTCGACGCACTTAAAAATAGGCTCGGGCTTCAGAATCATGCCCGGCCCGCCGCCGAAGGGATAGTCATCGATGGTGCGATGCTTGTCCTCCGCGTACTCGCGCAGATCGTGCACGAAGATCTCAACGAGCTTGCGTTCGCGGCCACGCTTGATCATGCTTTCGTTGAGTGGCCCATCGAACAGCCTGGGAAACCCTGTGACCACATGAAACTGCATGGTCAATTCATTTCAGATTTCTATGATGTCCATGCTTCGACTTCGCTCAGCATGACGGTTCCCTGTCACCCTGAGGCGAAAGCCCCTTGCCGGGCGGAGTCGAAGGGTGAGACATTTTCAATCCCTGGGTTGAGGAAAATCGTCCAGCAGGCCGGGTACCGGTATAATGATGACGTATTGCTTTGCCAAATTGACTTCTTTTATGACCGAAGAGATTGCGGGCAGCAACAATTCATTCTGAGCGTCGTCGTGCACCACCCAAAGATCATTCCCCGGGTGTTCGATCACTTCGACAATTCTGCCCAGCACCTTACCCGTCTCGGTGTGCACGGACAGGCCGATCAATTCGAAGTGATAGAATTGATTCTCCGAGGTCGGCAAACATTCCGCGCGTGCGATTTTAAGCTCCGCACCCCGGAGGGGCTCGACGGCATCGCAAGAATCGTGTTCGGCAAATTTGACGAGCACCAAATTCGGTGTGGCAATTTCCGCGTGCTGCACTTGAAACTCGCCCAGCGACTCACCGCGCAAATAAACTCTCACCCGATCAAGGTGGCGATAGCGTTGCGGATCGTCCGTCGTCGGCCGGACTTTGAGCACGCCGCGCAAACCGTGCGGCTTGATGATGATGCCAATCGTGACTTCCTGAGGTTTCACGCTACTCTAAGATTTCCAGCACCGATCTCTTGCCCAGTTTTGCCGAAGCCGCAGCCAGCAGAATCCGAAGGGATTTCGCTGTCTGACCGCGCTTGCCGATGATCTTCCCCATGTCGCCCTTGCCGACGCGAAGCTCGAACACGATCGTGCGCTCGCCGTCGACTTCATTCACCAACACTTCGTCGGGCTTATCGACAATGTGTTTGACAATGAACTCGATAAACTGTTTCACGCGTCAACCTCCTTTCGCGACAGTCTGCTCTTGTCGCTGCCATCGCAACGCATCCGAATCCGGTTCCTGGGAATTCCCCTGCTCACTTTCGACGACCGGCTGAAAAATCCTGATGAATTTCGAGTGGCGTGAAGCAGTGCCAACCGCCCTGATCATCTTCGTTTCAGACGTCTCCAACTCAATCCACCCACATCCGTACCGCACAAATAATCCCAGATCAGATACCAGACAGATGATGGAACAAGGTGAGGTCAAGCGTCAACTCGCGCTCCGGCTTTGGGCCGGGAACGGTTCATCACGGCGACGCCGGAAAGAACTTCTTTCATCCGGCATTGCCAAGCCTACCCTAAAATTGCCCGCTCTTCGAGACTTTTATACACTCATGCGGCGGCCGCTGCAGCCTCTACCGCCGCCTCTTTCTTTTTCTTGCGAGATCGTTTGTTTTGTTCGCGCAAAGCCTCCAACCGCCGCTGCCGGTCGATTTGCGCTGCTTCCCATTTTTTGATTTCTTCCTGCTGGCGCGTCTCGTCGTAATTGCGTTTGCTCATATGCCACTTGAGCAACACGCCTTGCCGGCTCAAAATATTGCGTACCGTGTCGCTCGGCTGCGCGCCTTTGGTCAACCAATACAGCGCGCGCTCGGGCTTCAGCACCACCGCCGCCGGATCGGTACGCGGATTGTACGTGCCCAAATTCTCCAGATATTCGGCGTCGCGAGCTGCGCGCGAATCAATCGCGACGATGCGATAGAATGGCTGTTTCTTCTTGCCCATACGGCGAAGACGAAGACGTACTGCCAATGCAAACCTCCTTCGTAGATATAGAATTGAGAGTTTGTAGTAACGCCTGCAGGCGTCATCAACGACTAGACAGGTGTGCCCCTGAAGGGGCGACTACGAAACGTTATGTATTCAAAACGGCAATCTTTTGTTACGCCCGACCTGCTTCATCATCTTGCGCATCATCTCGAACTGCTTGATGAGACGATTCACTTCCTGCACGCTGGTACCGCTTCCTTTGGCAATGCGCAAACGCCGCGTGCCGTTCAGAATCTGCGGCTTCTGCCGCTCCAATGGCGTCATGGATTGGATGATTGCTTCCGTGCGCAGCACCGCGCCCTCGTCGACTTCTGCGTCTTTCGGCAGCTTCGCGCCCACGCCTGGCAACATGCCCACCAATTGATGCAGTGGGCCCATTTTTTTGACTTGCTGCAATTGCTCGAGAAAATCTTCCAGCGTAAACTCGGATTTGCGCAGCTTCTCTTCCAACTGGCGGACTTTTTCCTGATCGATGGCTTGCTGCGCTTTTTCCACGAGCGTGACGACGTCGCCCATTCCCAGAATGCGTGAGGCGATTCGATCCGGATGAAATTTCTCCAGGGCGTCGAGTTTTTCGCCGGTGCCGATGAATTTGATCGGCTTGCCAATAACGGCCTTGATCGAGAGCGCCGCGCCGCCGCGGGCATCGCCGTCCATCTTGGTCAAGACCACACCGGTGAGATCGAGGCGGTTTTGAAATGATTGCGCCGTGTTGACCGCATCCTGGCCCGTCATGCCGTCTGCTACAAAAAGTATTTCGTGCGGCTTGACGTTCTTCTTGATGTCGACCAGCTCCGCCATCAACTCTTCATTGACATGCAAGCGGCCGGCGGTGTCCAGCACCGTGAGATCCAGCATTTTTTGCCGGGCGGTCGTGATCGCCGCTTTGCAGACCTCGACCGGCGTGGAGTTGATTTTGGAAAAGAACTCGACTCCGGCCTGCCTGGATACCACCTGCAATTGTTCCACGGCCGCGGGTCGTTGCAAGTCTGCCGCCACCAGCAATGGGCGGCGGCCTTTCGATTTCAGATATTTGGCGAGCTTACCACAAAATGTCGTTTTGCCTGTGCCCTGCAGCCCCACGACCATAATGATCGTCGGTGGCAAGTTCGCTTCGCGCAGTGGCGTTTCACTGCCACCAAGCAAGCGCGCCAACTCGTCGTGCACGACCTTGATCATCTGCTGCGCCGGCGAGATGCTTTTGATCACTTCCGCGCCGACGGACTTCTTTTCGAGCGCTTCGATGAATGCATTGGCGACATTGAGATTGACATCGGCTTCGACGAGAACCCTTCGGACTTCGTTTAAAGTTTCCGCAATGTTTTCCGGCGTCAGCTTACCGTGTCCTTTGAGCTTGCGGAAGATTTCCTCAAAACGGCCGGAGAGTTGCTGGAACATTTAAATCGGATTCCCTCGATTGAACGGGCCACGAACATCCACGCCGCTTCCTTCGCAATGATCCATGCGGGAGGGCATAAGATTGGATAATATCAGTATATTATTCCCCCCTGGCGGATGACAATCGTTCACTCGTTGAAAAACAGCTACCGTTGGCCAAAAAATCTAATAAAGGTAGAAAAACTTAGCCTGTGATGCAAGCTAATTTTGGGCTCTTTTTCTGCTTCACTTCATGCTTTCGGGCCTTTCCATCCTCTGCAAAGCTCTAACAGTAGACGTACACCCCAGCCGCTCCCACCCTTCGGTGATAAATATGTGCCTTCGCAGGGTGCAGCTACGGCGGCAATATCTAAATGGGCCCATTTCAATCCCTGTACAAACTCAGATAGAAAAGCCGCGCCCTTGCTGGCGCCACCGCCGGTCTTCTTGGCGGACACATTGCGAATATCCGCAATGTCGCTCGCTAAATATTTGCGGAATTCTGGAAACAATGGCAGTTGCCAGACACGTTCGCCCGTAATCATTGCGGCCTGTTGGATGCGATCGGCCAGCGGCTGATCGTTGCTAAACAGTCCTGCCGCAGTCTCGCCGAGCACGTAAAAAATTGTTCCTGTCAAAGTGGCGAGATCGATGATCGCATTGGGCATGAAGCGCGCCGCATACACCAGCGCATCCGCCAAAATCAGCCGCCCTTCGGCATCGGTATCCGCAACTTCGATCGTGGTGCCATTGCAGGCGCGCACCACGTCGCCGGGACGCTGTGCCGTGCCGCCGGGCATATTCTCTACGAGCGGCATCAAGCCGACCACGTGCAGGGCCAGATCGAGCTCGGCCAGCGCGCACATCGTGGACAGAACCACGGCTGCTCCGGACATGTCGGTCTTCATGTCTTCCATAGATTCCGGTGATTTGAGCGAAAGGCCGCCGCTGTCAAATGTCACACCTTTGCCGATGAGCACCAGCGTGTCGGCATTTGGGCGCGCTTTGTTTTCTACGATCACAAAACGCGGCGGCTGTGCGCTGCCTTGCGCCACACCTAAGAGCGCGCCCATCCCCAAAGCGCGCATCTCCCTTTCATCCAAAACCTGGCAAAAAAGACCGGCCGCTTTGGTTTTAGCTAGAGCGAGATTGGCAAAGATCTCCGGGGTGAGATCGTTCGGTGGCATGTTTTGCAGGTCGCGCGCGAAACAGACCCACTTCCCGGCAATCGCACCGTGATGCGCGCCGGCTTCTGCAGATCTGTTTACCTCCTGCTGATCGCAGAGCAGCGTGCAGGAGGCCAGCGTTGGAAGTTTTTTCTCAGCCTGGGAAATATATTTCGTGAATTGATAATTCGCTAGCACAGCGGCCTCTAGCAAGAGGCGAGCCGCGCCGCCTGCCGTGAATTGCTTGACCAAAAGATGTCCAAAGGGAAAGCAAAGATCCGTCACACCCAATTTGCGTGCGGCCGACACGGCGGCGGCAACAGCGTGCTGCAAAAGCGGCCCGTTGCCGAGATGCCGTTTCTCCTCCTCCGGCAGATGCATGCCCACGAGCAAAATTCTTTGCGCCGGCATGCCTTCCGGATATAGCCAGCATGTTTCCTGGAATTTTCCCCGAAAATCGCCGCGCTGGACCAGCGACCAGACTTTACCTGCATAACTGGAAGAAGGCGGCAAATTAACGATCATGGTTTCATGCGATGAGGCATACGAATCACACAGCAACACCAATGTGGCCGTTGTCTCGGCATCGGTGGAGCCGATCTTGACGCGCGTTTCCATTGTTCTCCTCCTGCTGTCGGGCCAAAAGCTGAGATAACAGTTGTGGGCTCAAGAGCTGCTTGAGAATTGGAAGAAGCAATAGTTGCGAATATCTCCCATCAGAATTAACAAAATTTGCTCGTTCCGCTCAACAATTTTTTTAATAAGCTCACGCTTCGTCCGAAAACGTGCAAGGAATCGTTGACAAAATAACGGTTGACTTTCTTGTTGAGAATGCTACCTTAGTTGCTGCTAAAACTACTACTAGATTTCAAGAAGAGGGGAATTGGATATCTGCCTTAAGCGTCCAGTCAAGACGGGCTGACGCCTAGCAGATTATGCACCATACGAGGCATAAGCGAATTGTGTCAAAGTCTCCTTCAGTCTCGAAATCGCATGAAATGATAAATGAAATCAATTCTCGAACTACTGCAAAAATTAGGTTTTGGAGCTTATGAAGCACAGGCCTATGTCACTCTGCTCCAAAACAAACCATTAAACGGTTACGAGTTGGCGAAAGCATCCGGCTTACCACGGCCGAACGTCTACAATGTGTTGAAGAAGCTCGAGGATCGAGGCGCAGTGGTCCGCCTTGAGACTTCGGCGGGAACGCGCTATGCTTCGGTATCTCCCCAGGAGCTCACGCAGAAACTTGGGGATCGATTTCACCAGGCTCTGGAGGACGCACAGCGTTCATTGGAAGAAATTGCTGGCCCCGTGGCGCACGATTATGTTTGGAATACCAAAGGGTATGCCTCGATGCTTGAGGAGGCGCGCGCCGTCATCAACGCGGCGCAATCGCATTTGCTGGTGGCATTGTGGCATCATGAAGCAGCGCGACTGGCCGAGTATTTGAGCCGCGCCGAGGCGCGCGGTGTTGCCATCACCACCTTGTGCATGGAGGCGTGTCCGCAACCATGCGCAGGCTGCCGCGGCCACATCTATCGTTATCGCGTTGCGCTGGAGCACCCGGCGCGCTGGCTGGTGTTGATTGCCGACGCGGCGGAAGTTTTAGCAGCCGAGATCGATGCAGACGAGAAAACGCTAGCGGTGCGCACACGACAAAAGCTGCTGGTGGATCTGTCGGCGTGGTACATTCGTCACACCATTGCTTTGGCAGCTCTAGTGAGTGATCTCGGTGGGAGTTTGGAAAACTTGCTCACATCGGAGACGCGCGCAATCCTGACGTCGGTCGGCCCGCTGCAGCCAAATGAGAGCTGGCTGGCGCATATGCGCGGTTTATTGGATCGCACCCCGACAACATAGAATAACACTTGCCCCATCGTTTCTGGAATTCAGTGTTGTGGCGTTGTTCGGTGGAGCAGTTCTTTGTTTTTTCACCCTTTTCAAATTCATTTTTGCGGAGGTTATTATGCGTAGATCGTCTGTTCTCGTTTTTGTGCTCGTGTTGCTGGCCTGCTTGGGCGTAGTCGCGGTTCTGTCCGCACAAGATAAGGCGGCCAAAACTGAAACACTGACCGGCACGCTCGTGGACTTGAAATGCTACGCCGCCGGCGGGTTCCTCACGAACGATCACGGCAGCATGAAGGGCTGCGGCACAGCTTGCGCCAAGGGCGGCAATCCCGTGGCCTTGGTGGACGCCAACAAAAAAGTTCATTTTCTCGCCGTGGCCGCTCCGGAATATGCCGACTGGGTAGGTGCGGAGCTTCGCCTGACTGGCAAGCATGCCTCGAACGCAGGGGTCTTTCTGCCTGAAAAAGTGGAAGCCAAGGAAAACGGCAAATGGGTGGAAAAGAAAGCGGCAAAAGGAATGATGTGATCGCTGTGTGGTTGAAAAGTGTTGCGTTTCGCACATCAAACTGAGAGTAAAATCCCGAGAGATTACGCGCTCCCACGGATTGAATAAACCCGCGTGCAAGCCATGCGTCGTGGGCTTCTTCAATCCGCAGGCAGCAATTGATGCTGCACGAAGTGTTTCAGTTTGTCCGATAAGCTGGCGTAGCTTTTTACTTTAACAAAAGGGTGGCAACCTTTGCCACCCTTTTGATTTTTGGCAACACGCATCGCGCGTGTCAAAGCGGGATGGTCAGCGCAACTAAATAATGAGAGCTCGCGGGCATGAGCCGGGGGGCCAAACTAGTTGCCGGGGAAGCGCGCGATTGCGCCGGCATGATGAGTGCATCCAGCACGGCGGCGCTCCACGTGATTCCCAGCGCGAGGGCAAAGCTGTTGCGCAATTGGTGATAGCGATTGTAGGTATCGTAGCGCGCGACGACGGTAGATTCGTCCGCGGTTTCGTAATCGTTCTTGGCGCGGGCACGTAAAACACTCGTGGTCAACGTTGCCGCAGCGAAGGTTGCTGCCGCAGCCGTAAATACCCCGCCCCGGAATTTTTGACCTTTCGAGCGCTGGCCCCAACCCGGCAGGACGAGCGACTGCCATGCCGCTTTCACACGCGGATCAGCAACTGTAACATAGCGCGTCTCCACGCGAACCACGGCTTCAGGCTTCGGTATTTTTGCGCGCAGTTGCTCAAATCGGTCGCGTACCGCCGGCGAGAAGAAAATTGGGTCAAGTTGAAAATCCGGTACGAGCTGTAACGTAGAGAGAAAATGCGCGTCCGCGACCGCGGTCTCGTTGCGCTCCAGGGCAGCCAGCGCGCGCCAGGCATGAATCTCCGCCAATTGCGCCGGTGCGAAGTCTTCAAAATGCGCAATGGCGCTGTCCGCCAGCTCCGTTGCCAGCCCATAGTCGCCGCGCTGCAATGCGCGTTGAATGTCGATGACCTGAGTGATCGCGGTAGATTGCGGCATTGCCTCAACTTGAAGTAGCCCGAGCAGTAATAGCGGGAGCTTCTTGCAGTGCCCAATATGCTCAACGGTCCAGAGAAAACCTGCGGATTTTTTTGTCCAATGTTCTTCACTAACCCGGTCGAAAAATTTTTTTCGGTTCTGGCCAGTCATTGTCCTTCAAAACATATTGATCTCCAACCGCCGCACCTCGCCCGGTTGTAGAAACACCCGTTCCGTTTTTTCGCCCAATGCGCCGTGTACGAAACGCAATTCGTGTTTTCCAATTCACGGACGTTCCCCGGCCAGTCATGCGCGAGCAAACTGTCGATCGCCCCCTGGGTGAAGCCTTTAACCGGGCGCTGGTTCTTGCAGACCGCGCGATCCAAAAAATGCTGTGCCAACAAAATGACGTCGTTGCCACGATGCCGCAGCGCGGGCATGTTGATGGTGATGACATTCAGCCGGTAAAATAAATCCTCGCGAAAGCGGCCAGCCCGGACTTCCTCTGGCAGGCTCTTGTTGGTGGCTGCGATCACGCGAACGTTGATTTTGCGTACCTTGGTTTCGCCGAGGCGCCGCACCTCACGTTCCTGCAGCACGCGCAACAGCAAGGTTTGAATTTTGGGGCCGAGGTCGCCGATTTCATCCAAAAAAATCGTATCGCCATCTGCTTCTTCGAGCAAGCCCTTCTTATCGTGAGTCGCGCCGGTGAACGCGCCTTGTTTGTGGCCGAACATTTCGCCTTCCAATAGGCTCTCCGGCAATGATCCGCAAAACAGTGCAAGATAGGGCCGCGCGTGCCAGCGGCTGTTGTAATGCAAGGCGCGTGCGATCAATTCCTTGCCCGTGCCGCTTTCGCCGAGTATCAAGACCGTCGCCGGCGTGTCCATCACGCTGCGCACGAGATCGAGCACCTGGTGCATGGCCGGGCTGTTGCCGATGATCTCCTTGAACTCGCTGGCCGCGGCCACGGCCTGGCGCAAACGGCGATTCTCCCAGCGCAGGCGATCGTACATTTGCGCATTCTCGATGGCGATGGCGGCCTGGTGCGCAAACGCGTTCAGAAACGGCTCCATTTCCGGGCGGAATTTACCGCGCATTTCCGTGCTGGAGCGTGGTAATGAGTTTGAGGTTGAAACGCGGGGCATCATCGCCAGCATTCAAGCAGCCGTGATTACGGTCAACAACATTCATTTTGTCGTAACGAACGCCACCGAGATCATCGCTCCAAACGGCAGCCTGCTGACGCTTGCCGATTTGCGCATCGGCATGCTGGTGCAGGCACGAGTCAGGCGCAACGCCAATGGCACGGTAACGGCATTGCGCCTCCTCGTCGAGGACGATAGTACCGGCGGAGATGAAATAGTCCTCACCGGCAGAATCACCGGTTTTTTCGTCGATAGCGTGGGGATCCACGTCAATCATGTCTTCGTGGACAATACGCCCTTTGAGGTGGACGCGCACACCGAGATTCTCGGGTTCAATGGCGAGCCGATTTCGTTTTTTGACCTGCGCGTGGGCGAAACCGTGGAAATCATTGGTCGCACGCGCGCCGGGCTTGTTCCGCTGGCCGAACGCATCAAGCGCCAGGAGCGCAACGGCGAGGAGATCGAGGTGGCCGGCACGATCGTTGCTCTGGGTGATTCGTCTTTGGTCGTCGGGCAGTTGACTATTCTGGTCCGGGCAACGACGATTATTTTGGATCGTGAAAATCGTTTTCTCAAGTTTTCCGATTTGCGTACCGGCATGCTTGTGCAGGTACGCGGCAACCGCCAGCCGGCCACCGGGCTGGTGGTGGCGACGCGCATCAAAGTTGAAGACGACGTTCTCGATCAGGTCGAGATCAAGGGCTTCATCGAGGCGCTTTCAGGCGAGAGCCTGACCGTGCTCGGGATCAATTTTCTGGTCGACGATTCCACACTCGTTCTCGACAAGGACAGCAATCGCATCCGCCTCTCCGATTTGAAAGTCGGTATGCTCGTCGAAGTGAGTGCGCAGCGCCGTTCCGGCGGCATGCTGTACGCGACGCGGATCAAGATCGCAGATTTCCTGCAAGACGAAATCGAAATTCGAGGCGTGATCGCGTCCATAGGTAAGGCGAGTCTCGAAGTCACGGGCATTACGTTTTGGGTGGATTCCTCCACCGTGATTATCGATCGCGACGGCAATCTCATCAGTTTCAGCCAATTGGCCGTGGGCATGGTGGTGCAAATCCGCGCCCGAAAGCAGGGCAACCAATGGCTCGCCACGAACATTCACATCGAAGATCAAGTGGATCCCATTGTTGAAATTCGCGGCCGTGTCGATAGCCTGGATGCCACCGGCTTCATCATCTTGCGGCGGAGGGTGAGCGTCACCAATACCACTCTCGTTTTAGACGAGCAAGACCGTCCAATCCCATTCAGCGCGCTACGTCTCGGTAATTTTGTTGAAGTGCGTGCGCAGCTTTTGCCGAACAGCAACATTTTAGTGGCTTTGCGCGTCAAACGCTTGAACGGCACCAACCAGGAAATCGAGTTCAGCGGCAGCATCAATGTGCTTTCGTTCACTGCGATCACGGTGGGCAATATCGTTTGCCAAGTCTATGCGGGCACCCTGTACTTTGACAAAAATGAACAGCCCATCGAAATCACGGATTTGCACCTCGGCATGATCGTGGCGGTGCAAGCACGATTCGAAAGCAACGGCACGCTGGTCGCAGAGCGTGTAAAAGTCGAGGATCGCCGCTCACTCTCCGGCGTAGTCACGATGATCAATGGCAACTTCGTTTTCGTGCAAGGATTGCAACACACCCTCACGGCCAATTCGCTCATTTATGATGCCTTGAACCAATTGACCAATGCCCAATCTCTGCAAGTGAATCAGCAAGTGCAGTTGGTCGCAAGGAATGAAAATGCGCAATCCGAAGTGGTGACGTTGCGCATCCTCTCTGCCGGGGTGCCGAACCGCGTCTCAGATCGTCGCCCCGCTGCACCGCAGGACTTTGCGCTGGCGCAAAACTATCCCAATCCGTTCAACCCCTCAACCATGATTCGCTTCTCGCTCCCTCAGGCGGGATTCGCACGACTGGTGGTTTACGATATGCTGGGTCGCCGCGTGCGCATGTTAATGGACGGCGTACAGCCGGCCGGAGCGCAACAGGTCAATTGGGATAGCCGTGACGACGCAGGCCAGTTGGTGGTGAGCGGAATTTACTTTTATCGTCTCGAAGCCGGTGGGCTGACGCGAACGCGCAAGCTGATGTTGATGCATTGACCCATGCATTTCTGCACGAGGGCGCACGGACACGCCTTTGTGAGTAAAAACTTGCGACGCACCTTGTCGGGTGCGTCGCAAGCTCAACTGAAATCAAAAGTCCTACCTTACACAGCCCGAGGGCGCGGCGCACCGTCGCGCCCTTATTTTGAATAAGGATGCCGGAATCAGTATTTCAAGTTTCCAAATGAAAGAGCGCTCACTGGTGGCGAGTATCATATGCATTCAGGGCCAATCATGGCAAATCGGTTAGAACCAGCGTATCCTGCCTGATTACTTCCGTGCGATAGATCACGTCGGCATACTTCGCCTCCACCTCAACCGGCACTGGAAATTCTGCATAGGTGGCCGTAATCTTGCGAACCAGATTGGCCCGTTCGGATAATTTGAATTTCGCGGTGAGACGCAATGAATCCGCCGGTTCCGCACTCCAGTTGAATACAGCCATTCCTTTTCGATTAGAAAAGATCCAGGGTGAAGTCATTTCCGTGAGTGCAAGTGTATCGGTTCCCACAGTCACCTGCACCTGATCCCACGGCCTTACAGTGGTCAGCAGCCAATCTATAGTCACTCTATTGGAATCGATCTGGTCTCGCGAGCTTTTACCTGAGACGTTCATCCAATCCGCAGCAAACGCCAGCGGCCATTCCGCCTGGTGGATGCGATCGTTATAACTCTGCGCTGAATCCGGCGTTTGCACGGTGACGCCGCGAAAATATTCATCGCCCGCGAGCTTGAGCTTGCTGGTTTTGGTGTTGGCGTCATATTCCGCGACCACGCGCAAGAAGGCGCGCCATCTTTCGTTGTAAGCGGGTTGTGCGTACAGATAACCGCCGTATGCCAAAATCACCACGAGCAAAATCAAGCCCGCCGCTCTCGTGCGCAAAGAACGCATCCAGCCGAATTCCTTTGGTTGCCGCGCGTAGGTCGAGGCGAACAAATAGACGAGCGGAAAATACCAAATGACCAAAGCCAGTGTGAGAAACCCGCTGTAGAGCAGGGCGGGCACCCATCCATTCACATTCGTCATATTATGCGGTAAACTACGGCTGAGGAGCGGAAAGGCCTCGTGAAACATTAAAAAAACAAGCGGCAGAGGCGCAAGCACGGCCACGATCGCTTTGGGGATGGCGCCGGGCAGCAGCACCGTCAGGCTGGCGGCGCTCAAGGTAAGGGCAGGATAAAGCGCGAGGCGCGCATCTGCCACCAGGCATAGAAGAGTAACGCCGAGTAGCGCAAGCATGGTGCGCGAAAAATAAACATGGGGCTCGGGACTGAAACGCCAGATCCTGGTCAATTGCAGTCCCAGCCAAATGCCGGCGCATGCAGACAGCCCCGCCAAAACCAAATATTCCTGCAACGGTGCGTACCATGGAAAGCGCAGGCCTTTGAGCCCTTGCATGGCCGCTTCGCCCAGTTGTATGAAAACGGCGATGATGATCACGATGAGAAAAACCTTGATGCCGGAGAACCTCACGCGTTGCGCTGCGTCGATTTGCCGGCGCTGGCTGCGGCTGCGCAGGTGAGCGACAATTCCCAACAGGATCGCGATTGCGTCGATGGCAATCATGCCCGCGGCCGGCAAAAACCAGATGCCGCCGAACGCTTCCAGCAGCATGTAATTTCCGGTGCGCGCCGCGGGAATGCCTTGTGAGGCGTATTTCCTGAGCAAACCGTCGACGATCCTTCCGCTCCGCGCCAGCGAGCCTTTGTCGATGAACTCCACACGGTCGTTGAGAGTGTGAATCGGCGAAGTGTTGATACCGGCGGTAAAATCTATGGCGGGAATCTTCTTGATGAGAAAGGGATCATGATCTGACCCGGCCCCGCCCATCAGCGTGTTCAACGTGAAAAAGTTTGCCGGGTAGTCCAGGCTATTGTAGCCGAGCTCGCGATCCAGGGCATAGGCATCGCGCACCAGCCATTCTGGCGCTTGATGCGTTTTGGTATCAAAAAAGGGAATCAAGGCTTCCTCGCTGCCGGCCATATCGATTTGCAGCATGAGCGCGACGCGCGCCAGATTCTCGAAGTGTTCCACAAACCAATGCGAGCCCACCAACCCTCCTTCCTCTCCGCCGAACGCCGCGAAAAGCAAAGTATAATGTCTCGGCCTTTGGCTCCATAAACGTGCCAGCTCGATCATCACCGCCGTGCCGGAAGCGTCGTCATTGGCGCCGGGATTTTCACGAAAGTCGGAATCGATATGCCCGCCGATGACGATGATGCTATCCGTGCGCCCGGAAAAAATGCCAATCGCCACTCCAGAAGTGGTGTTGACCGTTTTTGAACGCAACACCGGCATGACGTAAGCGGTATCCGCGCCGAATGCTTTGAATTTCTCTGTTGTCCACACCAGCGCGGCGCGTTCATTGTGCGAGCCCATGGGGCGCGGGCCAATGGCCACCGCGAGATGCTGGAGGTTGGCATACGCGCTGTCGGTGTTGAACTCGTTGAATTGTGGCAAAACCGGTGAGGCATAAGAAATGCAGACTAGATGAATGGCCGTCCAGATAGGCTTGCGGCGCATGTTTGTATTCCTCCCTGCTCTTGATGAACAACCGTGCAGTTGACTTACGAAACGTTGAATCATCCAGCCGTTGCGCCATGAGGATGTCGTAGAACAGCTTCCGCTGATGTATTACGCCATGATAACAAGTTAATCCCTGCAACGCAAATGTGCCAAAATATTCATGCTCATTTATACCCGAATGCTGGTATAATTACTTTCTGTTAAAAAGCGAGCTGGCTGCAGGAGATCACACTTCACGATCCGCGCGAGGTATTCACGAACTATGCTGGCACGCCAATCGGCGAATCTGAGAAAAAAGCACTGGCTGCTGACCAACGGTTTGGGTTCATACGCCATGGGCAGCGTAGATGGGGGATGTACGGCCACCGACCACTATTTGCTGGCCGCGCCTATGCGACCGCCGTTGCAATGCGCCAGCTTTGTGCGCATGATCGCGGCGCAGGTTTTTTGGCAAGGACGATGGTCGGTTTTGCACGCGCAAGTCCCAACCGTAGACGCGCAGGAAGCAATCCCATTGGAGCTCACCTTTCGCTTTGATTGGAGCGAAGGCATGCCGGTGTTCATCTATTCGCTGCGCGGCTATTCCATCGTCGAACGCCTGTGGATGCCCAAGGACTTTCACGGCATTTTCATTCGCTATGAGAATATCGGAGGGGAAGGCGGCGTGCCTTTGCGCCTGACGCCCTTTGTCGAAATCCGCGATCTGCAAAATCAAAACCTGCTGGCTGAAGCTTACAATATTCAAAAAACGCATGGGGGCATTTGTCTTTATGCCGACCCGAACGACAAGCCCTGGATGATTGCCGCACAACCTGCCGGTAAAAACCACGCGGTGAACGTGTGGCGCACGATCGAGCTTTATAACGAACCACTTGCGCGCTGGCAATCGCACGAGGTGTATCTCCCGCTCACTTTTGAATTTGTTTTGCACCCCTCTGCACCGGTCACGCTTTTGCTTGCTTACGACGGGCCGCCCTCCTGGGATGGCGAAGCCGCTTTTCAGCAGGAAGTGCAGCGCCAAGCCAAGCTCGCCGTCCCGTTGGGGCCAATTCCAATTGCCGGACTGGAAAGAGTGGCGCAAAGATCGCAGCAATTTCTCATTCGCCGGCCTACCGCTTTCTCGCTCGATAATGCCACGATCCTGGCCGGTTATCCGAATTGGACCGATCACGGCCGCGAAGCGATGATCGCGCTGCCGGGTTTGTTGCTGCGCCGCGGCGAATTCGAAGTCGCCAAACAGATTTTCAATCTCTATTTCAAGCACATGGATCAAGGCTTGATTCCATATGCGTTCTCGCCACGGCCGGAGAATCCGAATTATGCCAGCATCGATGCGACGTTGTGGTTGTTTGTTGCGATTTACGAATACTGGCGCGCCAGCCAAGACCACGATTTCATTGCAAGCGTTTATGCGACGCTCTTGGATATCCTGCACGCCCATCTCTCCAGCACGACCCCGGGAATAAAATACGACGGCGCCAGGGGCATGATTTTGCCGAATGATTTCAGCTCGCCAATGACCTGGATGAACGGCCGGTCGGGCAGTTGGCTGGCGACGCCGCGCCCCGAGCGTGCAGTCGAGGTTCAGGCCTTGTGGTACAATGCATTGATGGCGATGGTGGAATTTTCACGCGTGCTGGAAAAGCAGGCCGGCGAAAAAAAGTGTAGCGAATTGGCCGAGCGCGCGGGCAAACATTTGAGGGAAAAATTCTGGCATGAAAGCGCGGGTTATCTCTATGACACCGTGAGCGAGCGGGTACTGCCGCCGGAAAAGCGCACGCCGTTCCAGCAAACCGACCTGTTCGGCGAGGCCGATGGGGCGATTCGCCCCAATGCCGTCGTTGCCGCGGGCCTGCCCTTTATGTGTTTTACACCCGCGCAGACGACGGCCATCGTGACTGTTGCCGTGGAAAAATTGCTCACGCCCTTCGGTTTGCGTACCCTCGCCCCGGACCACCCCGCTTATTGCGGCAAATGCGCGGGCTCGCCACGGCAGATCAGCTCGGCCGTGCACAACGGCACGGTGCACCCATGGTTGGTCGCGACTTTCGTGCGGGCATTTTTGCGAGCGCATGAGGACGGCAAGCTGCTGTTGCTGGAAAAATTCTCGCCGTTGTTTGATTCCACCTTTCACCCCTGCGAAGGCGCGATCGCACAGATGTACGACGGCGACGCCCCGCATCACCCGCGCGGCGCGCCGGCTTTTGCTGCCAGCACCGGCGCGGTGTTGCAGGCGTATGCGATGTTGAAGACGGAGGCATGAGAGAAAAAGACCATTCTCACAAATGAACTCTTAGGCTTGTTTTCACAGCAATTCGCCCCGCAACACCGTCACCGCCTGTCCTCCGAGATACACCCTCTTCTCTCCCAAACGCACGCGCACCATGCCGCCGCGCGCCGAGGCCTGATAACCGATTAACTCTTGTTTGCCGAATCGTTTGCCCCAAAATGGGCCTAGGCAGCAATGGGCAGAGCCGGTTGCGGGATCTTCCTTAATGCCTGCCGCCGGCGCGAAAAAGCGAGAGACAAAATCATATTCCGGAGAATGCGAACGGCTGGTGACAATGACGCCGCGGGTGTGCACTTTTTCCAGCGCCATAAAATTGGGCTGCAAGCGGCGCAGCGTTTTTTCCGAATCCACTTCAACCAAATAATCGAAGCGATTCTTGCCCACGTAGAGCGGCTTCACGCCCAATGCCTCCACCAAGTTTACCGGTGCTTTGATTGGTTCTTCCGGCTCGGCGGGAAAGTCCAATTCAATCCACTCGCCCTGCTTCGCCGCTCGCAGCTCGCCGCTGCGCGTGAAAAAACGAATCATTTCATTTTCCGGTTTGCTGCCACGCTCCCACAACACGTGGGCACTCGCCAGCGTTGCATGCCCGCAAAGGTCGATCTCCAGGATCGGTGTGAACCAACGCAGGCGATAGCCTTCGCCTTCCTTGTGTAAAAATGCGGTTTCAGACAAGTTCATCTCGCTGGCGACGGCTTGCATCCACTCTTCCTCGCGCGGCGCAGGCAAAACGCATACTGCCGCGGGGTTACCCGCAAAGGGTTTGTTGGTGAAAGCATCAACTTGAATGATGGTGACGGGCATATTTCCCTCCGTGGCACATTTGATTCAATTGGATCTTATTTGATCTTACTCCTACTCTTACTCATTGTCTAAAATCAAGAGCGAGTAAGAGTAGGAGTATGAGTATGAGTATGAGTATGAGTATCAGTAGGAGTAGGAGTATGAGTAGGAGCAAAGCCAGAATCAACCTCCCCATTAATCCTGGCTGCACTCGATTCTCCTGTCATGCGCTGCGGCTCAATATACCAAACATCTTGCGGCAATATCAAGTTCACAATGCTGAAGTCGCGGCATATGCCCTCCCGTGCCTGCAAACACCGCACAGCAATAATTTTCGGCTCATCCGGCCTGCATAATCTGATATCTTCGCCAGCGCCGGCCGGCAGATCCCGACAGAATGCGATTTTCGAATTTGATGGCAATCCGGTTTTGCGATGCATTCGTATTGTCAGCAGTACAGAGCAATACCTGCAATTGCTTTCGAGGTCAGGTCAGGTTACAGGAGCCAGTTTGCTTCAAGCCTATCATGCAGGAGGCCAAGCTTTGGCACCTACCCTCGTACCGTGGCCTCGCCGCCTGTAAAACTAACAAGACCTTGCGCGCAAGAAATCAAAAGATATTGGTTTTCGGAGCGCAGGCAGGAATTCATTTTTCAATTCGATTTTTGCAAGGAGCGTAACATGATCCGCTTCAAATTTTTGGTCTGTGCGATGGCGATGCTGGCCATGGTAATCTCGGGATGTGAAAACAAAGATCAAATCCTCGGTTCCGGTGATCAAGAGGCCGAAGTGACAGAGCTTGCGAAAGAAAATAACGTGGACAGCGGCGTCACTGCCGGGGAAACGTTGTATGGTATGACCACTTCCAACAAGCTGCTGAGGTTCGACAGCGCTAACCCGCGTTCGATTCTTTCTCGGATGCGCGTTACCGGTTTGCAGCCGGACGAGGAGTTGTTGGGTATTGATTTCCGTCCGGCGACGGGCCAGTTGTACGGCTTGGGCAGCAGCAGCCGGCTTTACGTGATTAATCTGCAAACCGCAGCCGCTACACCCGTGGGACCTGGGCCATTTTCTCCTGCTTTGGAAGGCAATGCGTTCGGATTCGATTTCAACCCAACGGTGGATCGCATTCGAGTGGTCGGTGAAACCGGTCAAAATCTTCGCCTGCATCCAGATCTCGGCACCGTGGTCGACAGTGATCCCGTGACCGCCGGTATCCAACCGGACGGCAGACTGGCCTATGCTGCCGCCGACGTCAACTTCAATCGCCGGCCATCAGCAGTAGGCGCGGCCTACACCAATCCTGACAACGATCCGGCCACTGGTACTACGCTGTATGATCTCGACGCTCGCCGCGACGTTTTGGCGATCCAGAATCCTCCCAACAATGGGGTCCTGAACACTGTTGGACGTCTGCGCTCTGATATTGAGAAACTGGTCGGCTTCGACATCTCGCGCTCCGGTGTGGCTTATGCCACAGTCAAGAGAGACGGCGATGACGACGATGATGATGATCGTGATGATAAATCGCCCAACGGCGTTTCGAAGATCATGAGCACGAATGGCGGAAAAGGATATTCCAAGCTGGTTACCGTAGACTTGACCACGGGGCGCATTACAAGAATCGGAACCATCGGCACGAGCGAGCCGATTCGTGGATTGGCAGTGTCACTGCAATAACATATCCCTCGCTCTCATCATAAACGTTCGCCACCTATTTGCATGAGAGCGCGCGGTTTTCATATAAAGAGCAGGACGAAGGCGATTGGCCTCGTCCTGTTTTTTTGTGGTGGGGGCGCCTTGCACGAGAAACGGCCACACCTTTATTGCTGGACAAAAGCAGGCGCAGAGAGGTTGGGCGGAAAGCTTGGAGGAGACAAACGCGCCGCAGAACAGAAGGTCATGAAGCTCACACTAGTGCAATGTTACTTTGGTTTTTATGAGCACCTCACGATGTCATTCAGCTCGCCTCAAAGCCACCCTGAAGCGCTTGAACTAATAAATTGAGAAGAAGATTCTACAAGTTTAGCCCACGGAGAAGAACTCCCACGGAAAGATATTCTTCAGTTCCGTTCTGTGCAAAAAAGCAAAAGCCTTCGAGCAAAGATGCAGAGATTTCGCAACGAAAGACTTTGCGCATTCCCTGCGTCATTGCGTGAGCTCTTCTTGTTGCCGGCCATCTATCCGTATTATGTGATAATTTCCAGCTCCTTGCCCGCCTTCTCAAATGCGCCAATGGCGAAATTCAAATCCTCGGTGGAATGTGTGGCCGACATCATCACGCGCAGGCGTTCTTTGCCTTTGGGCACGGTCGGAAAGGTGATCGCCATGGCAAACAAGCCATGCTCGAAAAGCTGCTTGCTGAGCGCATGCGCTTTGGAAGTGTCGCCGATCATCACCGGCACGATGGGCGTCACGCTTTGTCCTAAGTCAAATCCGAGCTCGCGCATTTTTTCTTTGAAGTGCTTCGTATTTTCCCAGAGTTTTTCCACCCATTCGCCCGAAGCCATGAGAATATCGATGGCCGCGATACAGGCAGCGACGTCAGCGGGCGTCACTGCGCTCGAAAAGAGGAATGGCCGTGCGCGCTGACGCAGATAGTCGATGATTTTTTTCGAACCGGAAGCATAGCCGCCCACGACACCAAAGGCCTTCGACATGGTGCCGATCTCGACGTCGATCTGGCCGTGCAAGCCGAAATGATCGGCCACCCCGCGACCGGCATCGCCCAGCACACCTTCGCCGTGGGCATCATCGACAATCGTAATCGCGTCATGTTTTTCTGCAATCGCAAAAATCTCTTTTAACGGTGCAACGTCGCCATCCATGCTGAATACGCCGTCGGTGATGATGAAGCGCCGGCGCACCGCGGTCTCATTTTGAATTTGCAAAGCCAAATCGGCCGGGTCGTTGTGCTTATAGCGTACGATTTTCGCCTTCGACAACCGCGAGCCATCGATGATGCTGGCGTGATTCAATTCGTCGGAAAACAGAATATCACCCGCCCCGGATAACGTCGGGATCACTGCTTGATTGGTCACGAAGCCGGATTGAAACGAAATCGCGGCGTCGACCTTTTTGAACCTTGCCAGTTTTTCTTCCAATTCAAGATGTACTTTTTGCGTGCCCGCAATGCTGCGCACCGCGGCCGGTCCGACACCGTACTCTTCAATCGCTTTGGCCGCGGCCGCCTTGAGCGCGGGATGATTGGCAAAACCAAGATAGTTGTTGGCGCATAGATTCAGCACGCGCTTGCCATCGACTTGAATCCATGCCCCCATCGCGCTTTCGATGGTGCGGATATCGATGAACTGGCCCTGCTCGCGCAGGACTTGAAGTTCTTGATCTAAGAAGGCGAGTTTGGTCATGTGAAGGATGTCCTTAGTTTTGAAAGTATAAGTTACACGTTACACCTTACACGTTACACGTGTAAGGTGTAACGTGTAGTTCAAATTCATGCCCGATACCTCTTCTTAATCTCCGGCAGCAAGTATTCATCAAAGGCGCGTTCCAAATCGTACTGTGGGGCCCATCCCCAATCTCGGCGTGCGGCATTGTCATCGACGTCTGCCGGCCAGGAATCGACAATGGCCTGACGTTTGACATCTGGCTTGAATCTGATGTCGGCGCTTTTGAACTCACGCAGCACGAGCTCACGGAATTCGCCCGCACTGGGACTGAAACTGCCGATATTATATACCGCTTGTGTCAGATTTACGCGTGGCGCGGCTTGCAGTTTCAGCAGCGCGTGAATGGCGTCGGGCATGGCCATGAATGGAATATGCGCGTCCGCGCGCACAAAACAGGAATAGCTTTTCTTTTGCGCCGCGGCATGCAGCATTTCCGGAGCGTAGTCGCTGGTGCCGCCGCTGGGCAGGGTAACCGCGCTGATCAAGCCGGGAAAGCGAATGGAACGAAAATCGATACCGCTGCCTGCACCCATGTCTGCCGCGAGCTGGCGATAGTATGAGGCATAGTAGCGGCCGAGATGCTCGCAGTACAATTTGTTGCAACCGTACATGGTAATCGGAAGATTCCATTCGTGTTCTTTCACTTTACCCTCTTTGTTTTTCGTCGTAAGATCGGGCAGCCCATAAATCGCGATGCTGCTGGGAAACATGAAAGTGACGGGCTGGCCGTGCCAGCGCGATTGTTCGAGCGCAAGCTTCAACAGATTGATTGTTCCTTCGACGTTCACCCGGTGTGCGGCCTCGGGAGTGAATTCAGCACGAGTGGATAGCAGGGCAGCGAGATGATACACCACGTGAATCTCGTATTCGCTTTGCATTCTCTCCAGCACGCGCTGATCGAGAATATCGGCAGCAAGGGTGGCGTCACATTTGCGCGCCAGGCTTTCCTCCACGGGGCGAACGTCGAGCGCGATCAAATGATGCGTGCCTTCCTCGGCCAGGCGCATGATGAGGCCATGTCCCATCTCGCCGTTGGCGCCTGTGATCAAAATACCGGGTTTGCGAATGTGTTCGGTCATAAGTGGTTCCTGCGAGCTTCGGAAATGGGAGTCGAGCATCAGGAGCAATGATTCAAATAGGTCATCAAAAAATTCTGCAACACCATGATCCGCTGGAATGACATTAAAGAACCCTGCAAAGATAAAAACTTGCAAACAAGAAGCAAAGCCGTTTTGCTTGGAAATTCCCTTATGAGAATCTATATTGGCACGGCGTTTGTGTGTTGTGATCCATGGCCGCCTCCATTGTCAGGAATTCAGATTTCGTAAGCCAAAATGACTTTCTGAACGGAAATCATTGCAACCGGAGTATCGGCTCCCAAGTCGTTCATCACAAAACGCAAGGAAGGGCTTTATGAAACGAAGGATTGTTATGCACGCCATTGCCAGGCTTTTGACGGCTACGCCATTCATCGCGATACCCATTGCCTCCGCCCAACAACTGCAATTGCAAACCGCTTTCCCAAATCTTACGTTCGCACGGCCCGTCGATCTGCAGCACGCAGGCGACGGGAGCAATCGCGTTTTCGTGGTGGAACAGGCGGGTGTCATCAGAGTGTTTGACAACTCGCCCGCCGCTGCTTCGGCGAGCACGTTCCTGGATATTCGCTTGAAAGTGAATGACAGCGGCAACGAAGAAGGATTGCTTGGCCTGGCCTTCCACCCCGATTATGAAACCAACGGCTATCTTTATGTCAACTATACCGCGCTCTCCCCTCGCCGCACAGTTATCGCACGTTATCAAGTGAGCACGGCGAATTCCAACAAAGCCGATTCCACCAGCGAAAGGGCCTTGTTGGAGTATGCACAGCCCTTCGAAAATCACAATGGTGGACAAATCGCGTTTGGGCCGGATGACGGTTACCTGTACATCGCCAGCGGCGATGGCGGCTCGGGCGGCGATCCGCAGGGCAACGGGCAAAGTTTGCGCACGTTGTTGGGAAAAATTCTGCGCATTGACGTCAACACGACTTCCGGTAATCGCCAGTACGGCATTCCTCCAGACAATCCTTTCGCGAACAATACGGCAGGAAACCGTGAGGAAATATTTGCCTACGGCTTGCGTAATCCGTGGCGCATGAGTTTCGATCCGGTAACGAGCCGGCTCTGGACCGGCGACGTCGGGCAGGGCCGGCGCGAGGAAGTCGATATTATTATAAATGGAGGCAATTACGGTTGGAATAGTATGGAGGGTGATCTTTGTTATCCTTCCGGTAACACCAATTGCAACATGTCGGGATTGATCCTGCCGGTTGTGGATTATGGCCGCAGTCTGGGTGCCTCGATCACAGGCGGTTACGTCTATCGCGGCATCTCGGTACCGCGGCTGTCAGGGGCGTACGTGTATGCCGATTTCATCTCCGGCCGCATATGGTCGTTGCATGATAGAGGCGGCAGTTGGGCAGACACGCTGCGTTTGGATACCGCACTCGGTATTTCCTCTTTTGGTGTCGATCAAAACAACGAGCTCTACATTTGCGCCTTCGACGGCAAGATTTATCGCTTCACACCCGCCCCGACCGGCGTTGATGATCATCCGCTGCCGGATACTTACACGCTGGCGCAGAATTATCCCAACCCGTTCAATCCCGCGACGACAATTGTATATTCTTTAGAGAACGCCGCGGAGGTCGAATTGAGCATTTTTGATCTGCAAGGACAGCGCATCAAAACTTTAACCAACGCGCGGCAAGAACCGGGGCCGTATTCGGTGACCTGGGAGGGCCGTGACGAAGCCGGCGTTTTGCAGGCCAGCGGGATCTATTTCTATCGGCTGAAGGTGGGCAGCCGTTTAGCGCGAACACGGAGGATGGTGTTTTTGCGATGAGTCGTGTTCAACTCCATATTCTTACTCCTACTCGTTGTCTAAAATCAAGAGCGAGTAAGAGTACGAGTAGGAGTAAGAGTAAGAGTAAAAAGTTGAGAAAAATTGAAAGCATATGAAACTGCCCTCCCTCAAGCATGTCCTACAGGAATCCTCGCGCACGTTTCAGCGTTTTCCCTTCGTTTTGTTGAGCGCAGCGCTGGGTACGATCGTTGCCATTCTGTTGATGAAAAACGGCACGCTTCGTGAAGAAGGTGTTTTGCACAATCTTTTGTTCACTTCTGCGCTCGGCTTGCCGTTCTTTACCGCGCTCGCAGTCGTGGGTGAAAAACGCAAGTGGCGCACCGTGGCAAGTATTCTCATGCAGATCGCCGGTGCGGCCTTGCTTGCTTCGTATTATTTTTCTCTACCGCAAGACGCATGGTCGCATCCGAGCCGCCATGCGATTCGTTTCGTTTTGCTGAATATTTGTTTGCACGCGCTCGTGGCGTTTGCGCCCTTTCTGGGTAGGAACGAGCTCAACGGCTTTTGGCAATTCAACAAGACTTTATTTCTGAGATTTCTCACCGCGGCGCTCTATTCCAGCGTCTTGTTTTTGGGATTGGCACTCGCACTGCTGGCGATTGAGAATCTTTTTGAAGTGAACATCAAAGGCGAACGCTATGGCCAGCTCTGGGCTTTGATTTCCGGTTTGTTCAACACCTGGTTCTTTTTGGCGGGCGTACCCGAAGATATTGAGGCGCTGGAACAGGAGAGGCATTATCCCAAAGGCCTTAAAGTCTTTACGCAATACATACTTATTCCGCTGGTGGTCATTTATCTGCTCATTCTATACGCGTACGAAGCCAAAATCATTCTCGCATGGAGCTGGCCCAAAGGCTGGGTGGCAAATCTCGTGCTTGGATTTGCCGTTTCCGGCATTCTCTCTTTGTTGCTGGTTTATCCCATCCAATTCCAGGAAGAAAACCGGTGGATCAAGATTTTTTCGCAGTGGTATTATGTTGCTTTGATCCCATTGCTGGCGATGCTGCTCCTCGCCATCGGCCGGAGGATTTCGGATTATGGCGTTACTGAAAATCGCTATTTTGTCTTGGTGATGGGCCTCGCGCTGGCGGGTATCGTGCTTTATTTCATCTTCAGCCGCTCGAAGAATATCAAGGTGATTCCAATCACCCTGTGCGCATTGGCATTTTTCGCCGCTTTCGGGCCTTGGGGTGCGTTTCAAATTTCGGGAAGGAGCCAGGTGGAGCGGCTCAGTAGGTTGCTTTCAAAAAGTGAGATTCTGGTGCAAGGCAAGGTGCAAAAGACGCCGCACGCTGTTGCATTCAAAGACCGCCAGGAAATCAGCTCCATCGTCGCCTATCTTTATCGCGTGCACGACTATGCGGCAATTCAACCGTGGTTCGACCAGGATCTATCGCAGTTGCCGTCGCAGCTACAAGATTCGCTGCGCTTAAAATATCTGCCGGACTCGCCGGCACGGGTATTGGATTTGATGGGCATCACTTTCGTCAATACATGGGATAAAGACAGCAGCGCGACAAACCACTTCAATTTTACGTCCAGTCGTGAAAACGGCCTCGACATTGGAGGCTATGATTGTTTGCTGTCCAACCGTGATTTCTCGCCTGCCAACGCGCAGCACGAGGCAGCTTGTGGCTCGACGAGGTATGTTTTGCGCCTGGAAGATTCTGCTCTGCTCTTGTTCCCGGCGTCCCAGCCCGCTGATTCCGTCCGTATCGCGCTCGAACCTTTGCTGCAAAACGTTGTGCAGGAATACGGCCATTGGAACAATGTGATTCCAGTGGAAAAAATGACGGCGACGGCTTCGGCGCAAAGCTTGAGAGCCAAGTTTTTTTTCTGGACAATGAATGGTGAAAGAAATGCGGGTGTGATGAAAGTCAATTATTTTCAGGTGGATGTTTTAATAAAGAGAAATCTCGAGAGTAAATGATGAATGGTATCGAGGTCACTTTCAAAACAAAATGGCTGCTGTGAAAATCTCAATGAGCCTCACCTCAAAAACGATCCCGCCCACGACCAGTAATACCAAATAAGCTCCAATGAAAATCACAAAAGCCGTAGCCAAAAACGGCACGAGCTTATACAAGGGCGTGGCCAACAGCAAAGGCAAGCCGAGATAAAAAAGAAAGGCGCAATAAGCCGCGCCAATCAACCACAAAATGCCGCCGGCGATGGGAATGAAATTCAGCGCACCCGCCACGAACACCGGCGTCGCGCCGAAGGCGACCAGTTTAAGCGCACGGCCCACGTCCTTTTGCGCCTCGAATTTCGGCGCGGACAGATGAATTAAATAGGCGCTGAGATCGACGCTAACCAGTGCGATAACATAGCTCAAGATCGCCGCCCGCAAGTTGATCAAAAAGTTTTCGTATTTGGCGACGCTGATTAAGTACCCAATCGAAGGCAACGCTGCCACCCAGATCACGTATTTCAAAAAGACTTGCACATTGGTGATTTTGTCGTCGCGAATGCGTTCCCATTCTTGGCCGGGATTGAACAGAATACCTTGCAGGCGGGTGAGAGGGTACATTCTATCTCCTTCGCGCAGCGGGGCGGAATGATCGAGGGACAAAATTTTGGCTTGGAATTACGCGAAAGGTAGTACAGGGAGGGAGGAATGTCAAGGTGGAAGTTAGAAGAAAGATCGGTGCAAGAGATAGGCATACCGCACTGACTCTAATCAGTCAAAATCTTGAGTGCCCAATTGCGAAAACGATCAAGTAACTTGGCGAGTTTATCGACGTCCCGGCGTGAGAATATCTTGCCGCTATATGACACCCAGTTTTTCTGATCGATAATGGCGCGAAGCTGGCGCAGTGCTTTTTCTTTGTCCTGGCCAGGCGCGACAACTTCGTCCAAAAGCGTGATAGTCTCGTAATGATTTTCACCACGGCTGCGAACGCCGCTGAGCTTTATGGCAATGGCGTCCGCGAGCGCAATAGCGGCATGAACTTGCAAAATGGCAGCCGCATTCCAGTAGCCAAATTCCGCCGCGACTTCAGCTCCGTTACAAAAGCTCTCCGCCACCGTTCTGTAGTCGGCAACTTTTGAATGATGTACGGCCACCCGCGATCCCCCTCTACCCATATGCCAACTCCCGCAAAGATGGACCTCTAACTACCACACCCTCTCTTAAAATACTGTTGACGGGAGGCTTTGCCCCCGACTGTGACCGCGCTCTCCTGCGAAATTCAGCAAGGGTAAAAAAAATCGGTGCCAGCTTCGCCCCGAAACGACGGAGCATCGTAGGCGCGAGTTGATGCACGGCCGCCTGCGCCGCAACCTTATCGCCGGGCCGCTTGACGATCACGCAAAGGTCAACGTCGCTTTCCGGGGATTCATCTTTCCTGGCTACGCTGCCAAAAATAATGAGTGCGACAACTGGATTTCTTATCTTCTTGCGAAGGACATCGCAAAAACTAGAGAAAAATTCTCTTTCCACAACCAACATGGGCAACAGAGCTTCTTGCATCAGACGGTGATCTCGGCGTAAAGTAAACAGATGAGATTGACCGCCGCGCTGGCGCTGCACCAGATGAAGTTGCTCGAGTCTGGTAAGGGCGTTATGGCAGGCGCGATGGCTCAGCCCAGCTTGCCGTGCGAGCTCGCGGCCGGTCATGCCCAGGGCCGCATCCTGCAATGCACGCAATACGGCGAGATGCGACCACGCCGCGAGAGCTTCATCCAGAGGGCGATGGAACAACATAGTACCCTTGTAATAGTGGCTACTTTTTTAGCCAATTGGCTACTTTTTTAGCCAATATAAACAAAGGAATTTTTCTCGGCAACGCTTTTTTACAGGCTCATCGCTACGCCCACGCATACGCCCTACGCGTGGCGGCAAGGAAAAAACAAAACACTCATCAGTTTTTTTATCAGCGCGGCGTTCGACTGCAGCGATTTGCTCATTATCCAAACCGAGCAGACGATACAGCTCTTTCAACTCCAACTTCTGCCGCAACTCCGCCGCGATTTCAAAGCTTGCTTTTTCGGCTTCATCCTAAAAGTCAGCCAGAGAATATATCCCAGGAATCCTCGCGTTCTGCAAATCTGATCGGATTGCGCAGTCAGGTTATCCGCAAAGTCCCACAAGGAAAATCTCTGCGTATTCTTTGCATGAGACATAAAGTCTGCGCACAAAAACAGATTTTGACCTACCTGACAAGGCACGGAATCCTGGCCCTAGTCATCGCTTGCAAGTATAATCGAATCCCTGGTCAAAACCGCGTCGGCTTGCAGTTGGCTTTCAACGTACTCCTGGAAGAAAATGCCGGGGTTTGTGATTTTAGATCTTCTCAGGCATTGGCACCGGCCGGGTCTTTGGTGGCATCTGGGGATAATCCGGATAGCCGATCCCTTGACAGATGTCGGCAATCTGAATTTGCTTGCCCGACGCCATGGATAAGTTCGCAGCTACCCCGGTCAAAATCGAATAGGCGCCGGAGCGCTGATCGGCAAGGCGTAGATATTTGTCTTCCGGTTGATGCTCGCCAAACAGATCTTCCAGCAAAAGCCGGTCTCCGCCCCCATGCCCGCCCGTGCCCTGCCACGGCTCGGCCTCATACGCCGGGCCGCGGAGAGGAATGATTCTCGTTTGAATACCACCGTCTTTGATTCCGCCCTGCTCCGTATTGGTTCCGCTCACGTAGATCTGTTCCTCTATTCGATGTTCCAGCCGCCCCTTGGTGCCGTTGAAGACGATATAGTACCCTTCCCATGAATTGAAGGCATTGAGAGAATAGCTCATCGTCACGTTGTTGTCATACTTCACGATGACGTTCATCGTGTCCTCGATATCGATCTCAGGGCGAAAAACGCAGCGGTCGCGATAATAACCATCATGCCGTTCGTTGTCCAGGTAGAGCAATTTGAGTGTCGGCTTCGTTTCCAAATCGAGCTCAAAGCCACATTTGTCTTTTTCAGGGCAGGTGTGGCAGCGTTCATGATAGCTGTTGAGTCCGAATCGTTTTGCCATTTCGGGCGTATAGAACTCACGCTTGCCGTTGGCCATCACCGCCACCGGAATGGCGGAAAGCCACCAATTGACCAGGTCGAAGTGGTGCGTAGCCTTGTGAACCATCAGGCCGCCGGAGAATTTTTTCAAGCTGTGCCAGCGGCGGAAATAATCCGCGCCGTGCAAGGTGTTGAGCATCCAGTGAAAATCCACGGAAAGTACGTCACCGATGACGCCGCTCATCAGCAAATCCTTGACCTGAGTTCGCGGCGGCGAGTAACGATAGTTGAAGGTGACGCGGCAACGGCGACCGGTTTTTTTCTGTGTGTCAATGATTTGCTGACAAGTCTCAGCCGTCGTGGTCATCGGTTTCTCGGTGATCACGTCGCAGCCGAGCTCCATGCTGCGCATGATGTACTCATGGTGCGTGCTATCCACTGTGGTCACGATGACGGTATCGGGATTGGTTTCTTTGACCATCTTGTCGAAATCATCGGCAGGATAAAGGGCCGGCCTTTTGCCCATGACTTGGAAAGCCCAATCCTGAGCCAGTTTCAGGCGACCGGCATTCACATCGCAAAATCCCACCAGCTCACACGAGCCTGCAAATTGGTCCTGGAGCGCAGGTTGATACATCGAACGCGATCGGTTACCCAATCCCACAATGGCAAAGCGCTTCTTTGCTGCACTGCTTGCAAACACGGGCCTCCAGCTTGGCACTGAGACCAGGATGCCCGTGCCCGCCATTGCGGAGGTCTTGATGAAACTGCGGCGGCTGATTTCGAATTCATGTGCATTGGTTTTGTTAGCCATGACTCAGAGTGCTCCTTGTGCAGTTTATGAGTGGCATCCAATCATTGCTTACCCGCTCGTGTGTACATCCACCACCGTGCGGCTGTCTCTTCCTCGACGGGATCTCTTGCGCGAATAGGATTGATCTACTCCCTTAATCCCTTTCTGTAAGCGCATGGGATGATCGAGGCGAAGGGCTTCGTCTTGGTAGTAAGCAAAAGTTAGCGAGGCAAGGGAGGAATGTCAAGGCCGAAGTTGGAGAAAAGGCAGGAATGCCTAGTGAAGGCTTGTCACAATATGTCGGCTCAGGGAGGATAAGCTACCGCAGCGTGAGATGCTGCTATCTTATCTACATCCATTTTGCAAGTAAGCGCGGTATCTCGGTTTTTCTTTTTCAGCGCACTGTTAAAGGAAATGATGAAACATTTGTGACAATTGTGGCAATCAGATTATTCAACGCCGGTTTTAACAGGCTATCGGCTTGAATGGTAGCTGGCACAAACTGGTTACCATGGAAATCGCCACTCAATAGTATCTTGCGTCTCAAAAAATAATCAAAAACTTGCTGGAAGGTATTGTTCAATTGCGCAGAGGCCGTGCTCGTGCTGGTTAAGAAAAGAATCGCGCTAGCCAGAGTACCGAGTTTCTCATGTTGCCTGCCTCCATTTGAGTTCAAACGTTTGAATCGCACCGACTCGGCAATATTGCTTTAGCTTGATGCTTTAACAACTGCCCCAACCACCAACGCTGCACTGATTTTCTGAGTACCACTCCCTGCCTCATGATGATAAAGGCCCCGCCTACTGTCCAAAACCCAAACCCGGCAAAACCAGTTGGCCATTGTCGGCCAAATCCGGGGGCGACACAAAAGGATGATTGAGCAAGTCGATCAAGTCCCGATAGGTAAAGAGATTAAAGCGCAGCATCGCAATCAAATTCGAAAGGGACCAGCCCAAAGTCGAAAGTTTGTTGAGATATTTCAGCAACAGGATCAAAATCAGAGCCGCCCAGATTTGAATTTTGAGCGCTTTGGTGCTGGTGAAGACACAAGTCTTGGTTTCGAGGTTTTGCCCGAGCGTTTTGAAAAGAATTTCAATTTGTCAACGATCGTTGTAAATCGCGGCAATTATCGAGAATCCCGATTCGGAGGAAAAGTATCAGGTCGATGCGAATATTACGCTCGTCGGCAGTAAGCCGTGAACTCAGAAGTTAATGGTTGCACCGATTGTCGGCGCCACGCTCGATCTTAGGTCGCCGTCATTCAAGGGTACAATGACATTCCCTAAGATCAAGAATTGTTCGGAAAAGGCCGCTCTGAATCCCAAAGAAGCATCCAAGGTTTGATCATTTTTTCTATCGGGAATGTTGGTAAAATTGATATGCCTAACCAGAGCGCCGGGTTCATTGTTTGAATTGGTGAATGAATCCGATATCGTTACGCTCCCCTCTGGAAAAAAATGGAGCGTCTCACCGTTGTCCAGAGCGAAAGCACCGAAAAACTCGGCGGCGAAAGTCACGCCCGAAGCAATTTTCTGATCGAACCCGGCGATGATCTCAAATTGATCGCTATCAAAATCCGCTGGCCTTCGTTCATAGCCGAGATTGAGATGCGGCGTAAAGTTGCCGAACTTCTTCGAAGCAATACCGGCAATTCTGGTGTTCGTTTCACCGGCTCCCAAGAAATTCTCTTCCTCGCCAGTCGGCAACCGGACGTCCAGTAAAGCAGCCAAATCAACATTTGAGCCTCGCAGGAAACTGTATTTCACACGAAGCGCGATATCGCCAAATCCGGTGGCGCTCCCGGAATAGACCGTGTCAGCGTCTAGTATGGGATTCAACAAGGTGCCGCCGAATCTATGTGCGGCACCTTCTCCTTGTGGAAAAGCGGGGTGAAGGCGTCCAAATGTG
>JBOHQX010000292.1:0-13677 GCA_050732395.1 bacterium | reverse complement strand
CCTTCGGGCAGCACACGCGGATCAAAAACGCACACGGAAAAAGCTTTCAATCCGCGTGAGTTTTTGATCCGTGTGTAATCTTTCAGAATTTTATTCTATGTTTGATGCTTTAAACGCGTACATTTTCAACGTATAACCACAACCTTGCGCTCGAGCTGGACGGTGGCAGTTTCCAGGACCACAACATAAACTCCCGCTGGCACGTTCCCGGCATCCCAGATGATTTCGTGTCGGCCGGCTGCCTGTGGGCCACGCTGCAAGACTGCGATTTCCTGGCCGAGCAGATTGAAAACGCGCACAGTCACCCGTTCCGCTTGCGGCAATTCATACATCAGCCTTGTTTGAGAGGCGACCGGATTCGGGTGAATCGGCTGCCAATTGAAACCACGTGGCGGCACTGCCACTTCGCCGGGATCATGCACCGCCGTGGCCGGGGGAAGCCGACGTTCAAGAATTATCGTCTCGCTGGCCGGGCCGATAAATGTTTTTCGTTGCACCAGCGGCTGCAGCATGAGATAGTCGACAATTGCGGTACGCTGGGGGTCCTGGCCAGCATAGCGCAACACGATTTCATGCTCACCGGCCGGAAGCTTGATTTTTTGTTGCAGCGGCTTTACCCAGAGAAAAGTTGCCGCAGCACCGCCCTGTGCGTGAAATTGCGCAGCACCATCGACCTCTATTGAGACACCAACGGCGTTCGAATCACCGGCTTGCCAGCCGAATTGAACGTAAATGGCGTACTCGTCATTCAGTGCCGCCAGCGAAGAGATCGTTAGGCGATAGCGCACGGCGTCGCCCGAGCGCAGCTCGAGATAGCGGCCGTTGCTCACCCGCGCCGGGCCATAAGTTTGAGAATTGGAAATGAAGGGCGCCCCGCTCACGATCGCGGAATAGTCCTCTGCTTCGACAATGCGATAGGCGTGCCGGTTGTGTTCACGATAAAACAAAAATGGCAGTGCTTCACTTTCAAAAAAAATGGCCTGCAATCCTAGCAATCCCTCGGCAACCGATTCGCCACCGCTGTTCAAATTCACGCCGTTGCGATCGAGGCCGTCATAACAACGTCCGGAGGTGGAATCATACATGGCCAGGCCGGCGAGGTTATTGCCCAGCCACCAACTGCCGAGCAATCCCGCCCATTGTGCATATTGCCGGTTGCCCGTGGCCAGATACAATGCCATCATCCCTTCCACCGCAGACGCCGTGCCGTATTGAATCTGCGCATACTTTTCAAACGAAGGATTGACTTCCGCCAGCCAGTCGCTCGTGAGCAGATAAAGATAAAACTGATCGGCGGCATTTTGCGCTGCGGAGATCCAATCGGGCCGCGACAAAATGTGCCCCGCCAGGGCCAGCGCCATCATCTGCCGGCCGCCCCAAGCATGCCAGAGATGAATATTGTTAGGCGAAGAAATGAACAAGCCAAAAGGAAATTGCACGGCGTCACCCAATTGGCAAGCGGCTATGCCGTCGCATAATTTTTCCAAAAGCATGCGTGCGTTGCTGTTTTGCGTGACCTGAAAATAATGAGCCACCCCCAACGCCATCTCTGCGGAAAAATCTGTGCCGTCGCCCAAGAGCCAGCCGCTCGCAGGCACGCGAAAGCCGTAACGAATTTGAAAAGAGTTTGCCGCGGTGACGTAGCTGCTGGCTTTTGCAATGGCGCGATCCAAACGCTGCGCAAGCTGTTGCTGCAAATTCGCTTCGACCTCTTTTTCTGCAAGAACTCGCAGTGCATATCCCATCGCCCAAACCGCGCGGCCGGCCCACCAATTGAAACGGTCATTGTTGCTGGTGCTGCCGTTACGGTTGATGGAGTAGTCCGGCCAGATGAAATTATAAAACCCGCCGTCGTCGGCTTGCATGTAAAAAAGAAAGTGCAACAACAATTTGGCTTGTCGCAAACTGTGCTGATCTTGTGTATGCGCATAATGGCGCAGATAAACCACGGCTGCGCGCGCGGCATCATCTACGGCGGCGATGCCCTCATCCGCATCGCCCACCCATTCGTAATTCGGATAATTGGAATACAAATGCACGAACGCCATCGTGTCGCCATCGAGGGCGATGGCTTCGGTGAGATGATCAAGATGCGCAAAATTGATCAACCCGGCAGTTGCGGGCAGGCGAACGCCAGGTAACAAAAAAGGATTTGCGCCTTCCACACCGTCAGGGTCGTTGAAAGTTACGCGCAAATCATAAGTTTTACCCGGCTCGAGCGCCGTGAGCGTGGTGCGGAATTGATTGCCAGCGCGCGACAGGGCTTGTTCCATGGACCATTCCCCGGTCGTGCGATAAGCGACGCTTGCAGAAGTATTTTGATTCTCATCACCCAGGATTTGCGCCGTCACGGCGATGGTGTTGCTGGAGTGGGTTTCCTGCACAGTTCGCACGATACATTGCACCAACACGCCAATCTTCACAAATAACACCGGCCGCAAGGCGGAGTCCGGATACTCGCTGGCAATGAAATCAAGAATACCAGTTTGTGGGGAAGTATTGATCTCACGCAGGACAAAGCCAAAATTGGAATCGGGGTGGGCGATCCAATGTTGAACGAGCGCCGTTACTGGCCATTCGTGCCAATCAAATGCCAAAGTGGCGGGCGAAAAAGTCCGTGACGCCACCGGATTCGCCGTACGATCTTGCGGAATTCCGTTCGCGCCTGCGAGCGCCCAGTTTGAGATATTGAATTGCGCGTATTGCCAATTCGCTTCGCCGTTTTGCGCCGGCCGGCCATCGAAGCCGCCGGTGTCATCGCCCAGGCCGGCCCCCCACGCGCGCTGCAGCGGATAAATTCCCAATGTCTTGTCTCCGCGCAAGGGCGTGCGCGTTTGCGCAAGGTAGAGCGCCACCCACGCCGAATCGATCCGCGAGTTCAATGGCAGCGCAGAGAGATCGAAGCGTAGGAGCGCGTGCTTGGAATCGGCTTCGCCGCCATTGCCACAGGCCTCAATCATGATTTCGCCGCCGGCATTATGGCTGGGCTTGTTGATGAGAACATGGTTATCCACCATGCCGGCATACCCAGCACGACCTTGCTGAAAAATGAAAAGTTGCTGTGCACGCAAATCGGCCGTCAGAAAAGTAAAGCTGAGCAACGCGCCGATGCGATAGCAAAGAGCCTTCATAGATTTTTGTGACTGTCCAGCACCAGAAAAATATGAACGAATTAAGCGGGTTGAATGGTTGCGATTTCTCAAACTTTATGCCGCTTGAGCTCGTGCACCAGCTCGCTCAATTGGCATGTGGCCATACCGATGGCCTTGTCCGCACCGCCGTAGTAAATCAACAATTCGTCGTCAAACAAGGCGGTGCCGGTGGGAAAGACGACGTTGGGCACGTCACCGGTTATTTCAAATGGGCGTTCCGGCTCTAAAATTGGCTCCGGGAAGCGCGCGATGGTTTTCAGGGGTTGATCCAAATCCAGCAATGCCGCGCCTGCGCGATAAGCCAGCTTAGCATCAACGCCATGATAGATGACCAGCCACCCCTCCTCGGTTCTAAGCGGCGGCGCACCTCCACCGATCTTCTTTGCTTCCCACCAATAGCGCGGGCGCAAAGCGGTGTATTGATCGAGAGCACCCAGATGTTTTTTCCAATAATCCTTTTCCGGATGCAAAAGATGTTCGAGATCGGTGAAAAAAGCCAGTTGAATATCCGGCTCGACGCGATGCATCAGAATCAGTTTACCTTGAACCGGCTCGGGAAAGAACATCGCGTCTTTATCCCACACGTCGGGGATAATGATGCCGTGTTTCTCGACTCTTTTGAAATCCTTCGTCGACGCCAGACACACGCGCACCGTACGGCCGTCGTACGCGGAATATACCAAATAGTACCGCTCGTCGAATTTGCTCACGCGCGGATCCTCCACCCCGCGTTGTTCGTGGGGCGCTTCGCGTCGCAAAATTGGCTCGGGCCAGCGGTCCAGTACCGTTCCGGCGCGATCGAGCCGAGCATACCCCAGCGTGGAATAGTTCTCGCCCTCCACGGCCCGATAAATCAGATGAACGTCATCGCCTGCGCGAATCGCGGCGGGATTAAAAACCGCCTGTGATTCCCAAGCATTTGCCTTTATCGGCTCCAAGATTGCTTTTTCATGTCTTTGCAGTTTGAACACCAGTTCTTCCTCCTCGGTCGTTTCACTCTATTTCATGCCGCTGTAAAGCCGCGTACGTGCGGCGGCATTTGCTTCAACTTCAAGCAGGGAGAGCAACGCTTCAATAGTCGATTCTGCTCCGGCGTTGCGGTTAATTTTTGTTTTGGAGAGAATGCCGTCAAAGCCTCGCCCGGTGCGGGAATCGTACATCACTGCCTGCGCAGGATTGTTGCCGAAAAACCAGGTTGCCAGCTCACCCGCCAATTCAGCGTAACGATCTTCACCGGAAATCTCGGCCAGACGTAAGGCACCAGCTATCATTGGCCGCACGGCATAGGCGATTTGAGGAAACGTATCGGCGCGCGCGAGGCGCCAATCCGGCGCCTTGGCAAATTCCAGCTCGCGCCGCCAGCCGCTTTTCATCCAAAACGGATAGAAAGAATTTACTTCTCGTTGCACGGCTTCGCGAATTTTGTGATTCTGCAGCAGCGCAGCGGTCGGCGCCAACGCCTGCGACTGGCTATTGCCCCAGCCATGCCAGATATTTCTCCAGGAAAGAAACATGCCGCGCGGCTCTGCGATTTCGCGGTGGCATTGCATGGCCAGCAATCCCGTTGAGAATTTCTCAAGATAAGCAATAACACGCCGGTCATTTGAAGCCTGGGCATAATTTACAAGCCCGAGCATCAACTCCGAGGTGGCATCGGCTGCGGAATTGTAAAGCAGCCAGCGCGGGGCGAGAAAACCGTTGCTGCTATCGATCTCAGGATAATGCACCAGCAAAGTGTCGAGATGAAAAAACACTTTTTGCATGCAAGCTTGCAGCGCCGCGGCGTATTCAGGCTCGCGTGCTCGATAAACGCGATAGCCTTCGCCCAGCGCCCACACGGCGCGCGCCGTCCACCAGCCGAGACTTTTGAAGCTGGTGCGGCCGTCGCGATTGATGGCGTAATCGGCATGAATAAAATTATAGAACAAACCCTCCTCTGCCTGCATCTGGCGGCAAAAATCGAGAAGCCGGCGGGATCGGCGCAAGCTCGAAGAGTCGCCGGTGACTTCATAGTGACGCAAATAAACCACGGCGGCGCGCGCCGCGTCGTCGACACAGGCGATGCCTTCGTCCGCATCTCCCACCCATTGATAGTCCGGATATTCACAATAGATATGCACGATCGCCACGGCCTTTCCCGCCAGCGTGATCTCTTCGTAGAGATGGTTGAGATGGGCGAGATTGGTCAAGCGCAGCTCGGTCTTTTGTGACTGAGCGGATGCGATATCTAATGAAGCCGGTAGAACTGGAGAAAAAAGCACCACGCAGAGTCGCAAAGACGCAAAGTAACGCAAAGAAATGGATATCGCCGTCACCACCTCACTCCTTCAATCCTGTCGCGGCCATGCTTTCGATGAAATATCTCTGAAAGAAGGCATATGCTAACACGATCGGCAAAGCCAGCAAAGTCGCGGCCGCCAGTTGTACGCCGAGCTGGCTTTCGGCGGCGCCGCCGACGACAAATAATGCCACCAATTGCGGCATGACCATCAATTCGCTTTTGCGAATGGTCAGAATCGGCCACAGCGTTTCATTCCAAATGCCCATGAAGGTGAGAATGCCCACTGTAATCAATGTCGGCACAGAGAGCGGCCAGAAGATGCGAAAAAGAATTCCGAGGTCGCTCGCACCGTCAATGCGCGCGGCATCGATTACATCTTGCGGAATGGTTTTGAATGCCTGCCGGAACATGAGCACGCTCATGGCGTTGATCGCGAATGGCACAATGAGCGCGAGATACGTATCCACCCAGCCTAGTTTCACCATGAGAATGTACAGCGGAATGAGGACCAGTTGTACCGGTAGAATCATGGTGAGAATGACCAGCATGAAGACCAAATTTCTGCCGCGAAACTGGAGCCGCGAAAGCG
The DNA here is from genome assembly GCA_050732395.1 of bacterium. Classification (GTDB taxonomy): domain Bacteria; phylum Zhuqueibacterota; class Zhuqueibacteria; order Zhuqueibacterales; family Zhuqueibacteraceae; genus JBIOXB01. The sequence continues at coordinate 7,655 of JBOHQX010000292.1, read as the reverse complement.
CGAAACCGGTCATCGATCCCAAGACCAACACCATGATCACGACAGCCAGTGAAACGAACAAGCTGTTGGCAAATGCGTCCAGCAGCGGTATCTTCTGAAAGACCGCCACATAACTTCTCAGCGACCATCGCGATGGGAGAAGGGCGAGGCTGCCGATTTCATTCTCCGGCCGCAGTGTGGCGGAGAGCATCCACAAGAAGGGATAGATGAAAATCACCGCTGCGAGTGCAAGAAAGAGGTAACGTAAAGTCTTGCTCATTGAGTGGCCTTCAAAATTTCCCTAACGGGTGATTTCTCTTTTCGTTGCAAAATTCAGTGCTCTCCGCAGTTTGGTGACTTATTCCCGCTCTATAACTCTACGTTGCAGAAGTACTGCCAGCAGAACTATCACCGTGAACGCAAATCCTAGTGTGGCCGCGTAACCCATGTGATAGAAAAAGAACCCCTGCTTGTACATGTAGAGCATCGCCGACAAAGTTCGATTCATTGGGCCGCCGCCGGTCATGATATACGGCTCAATGAACAGCGAGAAGCCGCCGATCGTCGACAAAATTACCACCATGAAAATCGTGGGGTTCAACAGGGGCAGCGTGACTTTCCAAAACTTTTGCCATGCGTTGGCGCCCTCGATATCGGCAGCTTCGTACATTTGCGCCGGCACGCTTTGCAGCCCGACGAGAAACAGCACGATATACAAGCCGACGTTTTTCCAGGTCGCCATCAATGCGATCGCCGGCATGGCAATGTACGGCTCGGTGAGCCAGCCGATCCCGGGCAACCCGATTTGCGCCAGTAAGGCATTCAGCACGCCTGTGTCTCGGGCGTAAAGCTGATCCCACAAAATCGAAATGACCACGCCGCTCACCACCACGGGAAGAAAAAATGCGGCACGGAAAAACCCGCGCAGCTTGATGCGCTCATGCAATTGCATTGCCAAAAACAATGCGCCGGCAATTTGCAGCGGGATGTGCAGCAACAAAAAGATGCCGGTGTTCAGCATAGCCTGCCAAAACAGATTGTCGCGAAAGAGCTTGGCAAAATTGTCAAGTCCCACCCACACCATCGGTGACACGATATCCCAGCGGTGAAATAGCAGCACCAGCGCGAACACGAGCGGAAAGCCGATGAATACCGCGAAATGGAACAGGTAAGGAGAGACAAACAGATAGGCAGCGTGATCACGGTGACGCATCGGGAAAGTCTCAACAATCTTGATTGTGGGATTTACGGAGGAATGGGGAAGACCTCATCCAGCCCTCCAATTGTCCAACAATCCCGTTCATTCCATAATCAACTTGACTCGTCGCGCTGCATCTTGTACGGCCCGTTCCGGAGATTTCGCGGAGTACACCACCGCGGCCTCATATTCCTGCGAGATGGCATCGAAAATTTCCTTCATTACTGGCGACTGGTCGATGCCGCGAACGTGCTCTGCCTGTCGGGCAAATGCAATCATGTGTGGATTCTCGGCGAAATAGCCAGAAAACAAAGAATCGCTGACCAGGCCTTTACGCAGCGGCAATTGACTCGTCATCTCCAGCAAGCGGAGATCACTTCTTCTCGACACCATGAATTTGACAAACTCCCATGCAGCCCGCGGCTGCTGGCAGGTGGAAAAGATGACGATGTTCTTTAAATCGCCGTAGGTATAGACCGGTCCCTTGTAACCATCCGGCACTGGCAGGGGCGCAAAGTCGTATTCGAATCCCGCGGGCTTGAATTTTTCCGCATGGCTGATTTCATACGGGCCGTTAAATCGCGAGGCGGTCTTTCCCAGGAGAAAGAAATCGGCCGTGGTGGTCATTTTCTGTTTCGGAAAATAACCTTCACAATAAATGGTCTGCAGAAAGTTCATTACCGCGACGGCGCTTTCATCCTCAAACAACACGCTATCGCCGTGCACCAATCCTTTTCCGCCGGAGGCAGCCAAGTACAAGGGGTAAAAATCGAAAAAACGCTGCCACCACAAGACGCGAATATCACGAATGCCGAGCCAGCAGGACAACTCGTCGCGTAACTTCTTGCCGGCCGCCAAATACTCCGAATAAGTTGCAGGTGCCCTCACGAAGCCTACGCGTTGGAACAATTTGACATTGTACATCAGCATGACGGGGTTGGTTTTCCACGGCATTTGATACACGTGGCCGTCCAGGGCACACGATTGGCCGATCATTTCCGCACGACAGCGCGAAGCGATGGTGCTGTCGAAATCTGCAAACTGATCCAACGCGACCAAGGCGCGTGCGCGTACGTAAAACTCGACGTCGCCCGGCCAGGTATTTGAATAAATATCCGGAGTGGTGCGTCCCGCTATTGCCGCCAGAATCACTTCTTCGCTGGATTGTCCTTCGGGAATAGGCTGGTGACGCACCGGCATGTCCGGGTGCAGAACGTTCCATTTCGCCACGATTTCACGCGCCAGCTCCTGCTCATAGGGATTGTTGGCCGACCAATACAACAATTCTCGTCGCGCCAGGTTGTGCTCGTAATTGGATCCGCAGGCAAAGAACAACCCGCACAGGTTTGCGCACAAAACAGGTGAAACGCAGAAGCGCCGAAAATAAGCAGAAACCTCGATGCTGCGCCCGCAGCGGCATTTTTTAGACATGCAGGTTTGCATTAGAATTCAAAAACCAGCGTCGATTGGGGTTTGGTCTGTATGAACTGGCAAGTAGCAACCCACACCTCCCCATCCTGCGCGCGTGCGAGCAGCCTGGATTGATCCACTCCGTTTATAACGAGGCGTCGGGGAGATGAAAGTGTTACAGTTCTCAGGACTATGCTCTGCCCACGAACGCCTGCGCTCTGCACGGTCAGCGCATGTTTCGCGCCGTCATATTCGACTTGACTGACGCTTGCCGAAGAGTACGCAAGATACGGAGAATCCGGCCGGCCGCGCTCCAAAAGAATCTTCGCGGGCGACGCCAAAACGACGGCGGAATTCGTATTTTTTCCATCCACCAAAATCCGCTTGAAATACTCGCCTGTCCCCCGGCAGGATACTTCACAGCTTTTTCCACCGAGCTGCAGATCGTAAACAATATCTTCGAAACCATTGGGCAAATGCGGATCGAATGAAACATTCCATTCGTTTTCTCGCAAGCCGGCGAGATGATACAGGGTAAACAAGTACCATCCTGCCGCCCACAGAAAAGTCGGCTTGTCAATTTGACCATAGTGTGGTGAATCCGGATCGGCGTTGCGATACTCGAACAAGGCAGGCTGGCCGCCCGGGCTGTTCCTGATGCCGGCCAGCGTCAAGTAATTGGTGAGCGTGTCTCTTGCCGAGTCGGGTTTGCCGGCTGCGAGCAATCCGAGCGCGTACCAGGCGATGCCCTGCGACCACACACCACCATTTATGTAGACATAAGGCTCACCTGCCTCCATGCCATTGAATCCATAAATATCGATAAGCCGGTGAAAATCAGCAGGCATGGCATTGCGGATGCCGAGTCCTCTATCGAGAAGCTCTCGACGAGCTGTTTCGAGAAGAATATCTCTTTTCTGCTCGTCGAGAAGATCGCACGCTGCGGCTAATAGGGAGCCCGCATAATAATGCCTATCCAACTTCGAGCCGTCGAGCATATTCAAAATATATCCGGCATCTTGATCCCACAAGTTTTTGGTGAGACTTCCCTGCATGGATTGCGCCAAACGGACATGCTCGCGCAGTCTCTCTTCGGGTACATTCAGCTCGAGGGCAATCGCGGAAAATGCGCGCAAAGCGCGAATCATCAATGTGGTGATATACGCGCGTGCGCCGTAGATTTTGCCAATATCCCACCAATCGGGCCGCGAAGCGTACATCAAGTCGCCGGCACCTTTGTTTTGCAGCATAAGCCTGAGGCTCTTTTCGAGCATGGGATAAAGCAGCGTGAGTGTTTCGCGATCGCCGCTGTGTTTGAGATACGAGCTGGCCAGAATGATGAACCAAAGATGATTCCAATTGTCCGAAGCGCAGAGTTCCGTTTTGAAGCCATCGTCGCGCCAATAGTATGCGTGGGGTAATACGGAGTCGGCAGCAGTCAGGGCATGCAGGAAGAGCAGGTCTTCACAAAAATGATAAGAAAACTCGAGCTTGCTCGACGCATCGCTGCGCGTGAAGACGGCATGGAAGGGCGTCCAGGTGTAGGCGAAGGGTACGCGGCCCACGGTATCGCTCTTGCCGTCGATAGAGACGATCACTGAGAAAGGCATGGATTCGTCACGATGCCAGTAATCGGTGCTGAGGTCGATGCTATTGGCCACCGGCGAGTAGAAGCTCAGCCGGCTCGGCAGCGGCAGGCTGTGATGAAATTCGGCGCCCACGTATTTTCCGCCGATTTCAATCTGGCCAAATTTTCCATCAAAACTCACGGCCACCGCACTACGTTCCGAGAGTTGCGGCAGCGCCAGTAAGCAAGATGATTGGAACATCAATCTCAGCGTCAGCGCTTGCCAGCTTCTGACAGTGCCTCTCAACACTGCACCACGAATCGAATTGCCCATGCTAAAACTCAACCGCCAGTGAAAACCGTTGCTCGTTCTCCAGCCGGCCAAAATCAGAATAAGCGTAATCTAGCTTCCAGCGCACATTGCCGAGAAAGCGCATGGCCACCCCACCACCGACGGCAAACGTTTGCTCGCCATCGCGGAGGAAGAGATCGCGATAGCCTCCGCGCAGGAAAAGCTTTTCTTGTAAAGCATACTCTCCGCCGAGATTGACACTTTCTGTATTGTCGCTGGGATGCAATGCATCCGCCGCCAGCGTGAGACGATGTTGTTCGCTCTTCACAATCTCCATGGCCAGGCCAAATTGAAAATTCAACGGCAACGCCCATTTTTGCGTCTCGAGATTTGAAGGCACGCGATCATTATTGCCGTCAATCGTAGGGTCGACATCGTGAAAGACCAGCAAGTCCTTGCCCTCCATGTGCATGTCAGTGCCGAAATTGTAGAGCGAAGCACCGATACGCAAGCCGCGAAACCCGGTGACGAATAGCGTGCCAACGTCCAGCGCAAAGCCCGAAGCGCTTTCGTGCCAGATGCGCTGATGGATGTATTTCGCCGTGAAGCCGATGGAAAAACGATCGGTCAGTTTTCTGCCGTAGGTGAGCGCCAGGGCCAGATCGGAGGCATTGAATAACTCGCCGGTGCCTTCCGGGCGTTCCACCGTGCGCACCGCCATCTCGTCCATGGTGAGCGCAGTAATACTGGCTCCTAATGTGCCGAAATCGCCGAGTGGCAAAACCGCGCCGGCAAAATCGAAGCTCATGTCCGCGATCCAAGCAGCATGCACGAAGAGTAATTCAGTGCGCCGCAATCCAATCAGCCCGGCAGGATTCCAATACAGTGCGCTGGCGTCGTTGGCGGTCGCCACAAACGCCCCTCCCATACCCATCGCGCGCGACCCCACGCCGATGGTGAGAAAAGGCGCGGCAGTGATGCCGACTTTGGAGACGTTGGTTTCGCCTTGGGCGCTTGCCGTTCCGGGCATTACCGCCACCATCGCGAGGACCAGGATAGCGAGTTTTTTCATAACTGTGCTTGGCTTGCGGTTGTGGTATCTTTACTTTTACTCTTACTCTTACTCTTACTCGCTGTGTTTTTCAAAGCGAGTAAGAGTAAGAGTAGGAGTAGGAGTAGAAGTAGAAGTAAGTGCTACTTTATCACCGCAAATTTACCGACGTGTTTACCCAGATTAGGCGCGTCGACGTGATAAACATACACCCCATAAGCGATACTCATGCCGTCTTTGGAAACCAAGTCCCATGCAGCGGCGCCGTTTTCCGCTGGCGCGTCATGAGCGATGGTGTCAACGAGATAGCCGCGTACCGTGTAGATGCGAATCGTGCATTGCGCCGGCAGATTGATGAAATAGATGCGCCGTTCGCCGCGGCCGAATTGAAACGGATTTCTGGGCTCCCATGAGACCGCGCCCACGTATGGGTTGGGCACCACCGCGATGTTGGACAAGGCGCTCTGTGCTCGGGCGCGATCGACCTGCGCGCCCCGCACTTTGAACTCGAAGGATTCGCCGGTGCGAAACGGCTTGCTGGTGGCGATCCGATAGATGTCGCCGGCTTGCGGAGGCGTGGGTGTACCATTGGGATTGTCAAAGAAGATCGCCCAGCTTGAACGGAAACGGCTGCCTTGCGGCCTTTGTCCGAGTGCGAGTCCGGTAACGATCGTCACCGAATCGCCGGGAGTGAATTGGCCGTTGTTATCTCTATCGCCGAATAGAAAATCCATTTGTCGATCTTCAGTCAAATTCCAGATCGTATAGTTTACCGGAATTCTTTGCTGCCCGAAGAGCAAGGCAATCGAGGTATCGACTATATGATCGTAAAAACGCAGCTCAAAATCCGCGGGATAGCTGACGAACCGGCCGCTCAAGCTGGGGTTGGCGCCCACGCGTACGGGATAATTGCTCGTCCCGACCAGCCAGCCGGTCTCGGCCGCCAGCACCTGCGCCTGCGTGTCATTGAAGAGAAAACTCACGAAGCCGTCCGTGACGCTGGTTGTTTCACGCCCTTCCAGGACGGGCTTGGGCTTGACGAGCGTATCGCCGCTCGTCAGATTGACGAGCGCATATTCCGGCGCGGGGTCTATCGCGAAGGCCGAGGTATCGTAAAACACAAAGCGATAACTCTCGCCATTCTTCACACGGCTGGGATCGAGCATTTGTACGTCGATGGTGCCAGTGCCTGGGCCGTTGTGAACAATCTCGCCGTCGATTTGAGGACCGGCATAGCCTGCCGAAGGCGCTTGTGGCGTGACCGTAGCAGCGTTGATGTCGGTCTTCTCCACGACCCCCGCCACGCTCACCTTGATCACGCTCGGCGCTTCCGAAGGTGAAATGCCGGAAATCTCACCCGTTGCCGTCGTGTCGACCAATCCGCGATCGTAAGGCACGATCGCGTAGTAGTACGTTTGGCCATTCTTCACATTTTGGTCGACGTAAAAATGCTGCAGGCCCGTGTCTTCGCCGAGATTGAATTTTATGCCTTCTACGTCGATGGGATGCAATCCTTTGATGCCGTTTTTCAAATCGAATTTCGCAATGGCCTCGCGGTAGCGCTTCTTGCCATAACTATCGGTGATCGTCTGCACTTCGAGAAATTCCGGATCGGTGGAACGATAGACGTTATAGCCTTCGAAATCGAACTCCTGCAAGAATGGATCATAAGACTTCTCGGCTTTTTCGTCCCAATACAGCACCACTTTGCCGTTGCCGGGAATGGCTGTAAGCGTGGGCTTATCCGGCGGCCTGGCAAAACGATAGTCGGCATTATAAATTTGCTGCACCGTGCGCTTGGTGCGCGCCAAGTCTTGGTTGTCTTCGGCGAACAGCAGCGACATGGAATAAAACTGCGTGTCACCGGCACGCAAGGCAAACGGGCCGGAAGCGAAGAACATGCCGAGATTGGTATTCTGCACCAGCCGGTCGCGCGGAGGCAACGCGGCACGCAGCCCGTTCCAATAGGCCTCGTCATTTTCCATTTTATATTCGTGCAACACGAAAACGTTGAAGCCGGTCAAGCCGATCTGATCGCTCTCATCTTTGTCCGTAAAATCGAAATCCGGTTCGCCGGCGGTGGGCATGCCGTCACCTTCGCCCGGGTCCTGACCGGGATAGTTGCTATCGAATGGCCCCAGACCGTCCGCGCCCACGT
>JBOHQX010000291.1:0-37050 GCA_050732395.1 bacterium | reverse complement strand
GTTTCTATCCGTTGGAGATTGTCTTTAAATCTGTTTGATCGTGGCCATGTGATATCTGATAATAATAAATCTCTCGAATCGCAAATGGTCGATAGCAAATCAATTTCAGGACGGGAGCGTTTTGGATCAAACGATACTTTGGCGCAGGTTGGATCGCCCTGGTCATGAATCCGCTCGCCTGTCCTTTCAACGATCCCACTGGCATCTCGCCGGAACCGTAGTATTCGCCCACGATCAACTACCCTGCCGTCTCGATTACTCAATCCTGTGCAATTCACATTGGCAAACGCTGTCCGCCAGGGTCGCGCGGGATGGGTGGGAGACGAGACCGTTGAGCTCGAGCTTTCAGTCGATTCTACTCAGCACTGGCGATTGAATGGGATAGAATCTTCGCCGGTTGAAGGTTGTCTCGATCTCAACTTCAGCCCCTCCACCAACCTGCTTCCGATTCGCCGGCTGAATCTGGCCATTGGCCAGGAGGCGGAGGTACAGGCAGCCTGGCTGCGCTTTCCCGGTTTCAGTCTCGATCCCCTTAAACAAGTCTATCGTCGCATCGATGCCACCACCTATCGTTATGCTAGCGCAGGCGGCAAATTTGTGGCCGACTTGCAAGTGAACGGCGCGGGCTTCGTGACCCGTTATCCCGACTTCTGGCAAGTGGAGGCGATAGGATAGCGACCTGAAGCAAATTATACGGAGCGTGCATTGAATCATGTCTCCGAGGTAATCGAGCCTCTCGCCGGCGTAGTTCACCCCACCAGCAGAACACCTTTGGCGCAAGCATGGAAACGGCTTCCGGAGAACTGGTTTCTCGACTCTTTCGTGTCGCGATTGGAATTGCAGTGTTTGCAGCGGATTTCCAAATAAAAACGGCGGAGACACTTTCGTATCTCCGCCGTTCCAGGAAAGGAGGGGTGGATGGAAAATTCTATTTTGTATTTCACTCACAAAAGTGAGTGAAGGATTTGCTGTTTGCTGCTTATCTCAATGGCAAATCATATGCCAGCACTCTTATCACTGCCTGCAGTTTATTAATCTCCTAACTTCAATATAACTCTACTAAAAATTCTACGGTTGTTAGACTTCCATTTGCTTCGCCTGCCTTAGACAAAGCACAAGTGTCTCAGCCCGGAACGCAATTACAAAAATGAATGAGACACTACGATGCTAGCCCACAGGGTTTTGCAGTCTAAACCTCATTACACGTTACACTTTACACTTTACACGTATAAAGTGTAACGTGATTCCAAAACGGCTTGAACGAATCTCGTCCGCTGGTCAAATTTTCGCCCTTGCCTTTCCACTGAATTTTCTTATTTTGCAGAGCAATAACTTGACAATGTTAAGTTGGCCCCAAAGCCCCTATTCATGTCGTTCCGTAGGAATTTTTCCAAGAAGCCTGCACCGAGACCTAGGGAAGATGCTTACAGCATGACAGATTGAGAGAGCGCGAGTTTAACTTAACATTGTCAAGATAATAGTCGCCAGAAATCCCTTACTATGAGCTCGCCATGTATCGAGAAAGCGCTCCTGCTGAAAGTGTTTCCCACGCAGAATCCATCGTCGGCCAGAGTGTGTTGCGCAAAGAAGGCCAGGCCAAAATCATGGGGGAGGCCAAGTACGTCGACGATCTCACCTATCCGGAGATGCTTTACGGCAAGACCATACGCAGCACCATTGCGCGCGGGATCATCAAAGAAATCAACTTTGACCCGAGCTTTGATTGGGACCAGGTCGTCGTTGCCGACTATCGCGACATTTCCGGAAGAAACCTCGTGGCATTGATCGAAGAGGACCAGCCGCTGCTCGCAGAAAAGGAAGTGCGGCATCATGCCGAGCCGGTACTTTTACTGGCGTGCCGGGATCGCGAGATGCTCGCCGAGGCCGCGCAGCGCGTTCATATTACTTATGAAGAAAAAAAACCGATTCTCTCACCCGAAGAAGCCATCGCCGCCGGGGAAAGCGGCGACCGTGAGATGATCATTCATAAGAGCGATAATGCCATTAAAAAGTATCTCATCGAGCGTGGCGACCTGGAAGTGGGTTTTGCGCAGGCCGAGGTGATCGTCGAAGGCACGTATCGCACCGGCCTGCAGGAGCACATTTATATTGAACCACAGGGAATGATCGCCATTCCCGGACCGGACGGCTCAATCACGGTGCAAGGCTCGCTGCAATGCCCTTACTATGTTCACAAGGCGTTGAAAGTGCTGTTTGATTTGCCGGATGACAAAGTCATTGTCATCCAAACCACCACGGGCGGCGCATTCGGTGGCAAGGAAGAATATCCGAACATGATTGCGGGACACGCAGCACTGCTAGCGCGCAAATCAGGCAAGCCTGTAAAAATCGTTTATGACCGCTCGGAAGATATATCCGCGACGACGAAACGGCATCCCGCGCTCGTGCATCACAAAACCGGCGCGACCCGGGAAGGCAAATTGGTGGCCGCTGATATCGATGTGATCATGGACGGCGGGGCGTATGCCACTTTGAGCGCAGTCGTGCTGTCCCGCGGCACGATACACGCGCTCGGGCCTTATAACTGCCCAAACGTTCGCATCCGTGGCCGCGTGATGGCGACGAACACGCCGCCAGCTGGAGCTTTTCGCGGCTTCGGCGCCCCGCAAACTTGCTTTGCTTATGAAATGCAGATGAGCAAAATTGCGCACACGCTCGACCTCTCTCCTTTGGAAATCCGCCGCAAGAATTTATTGCGCGAAGGAGACATTACGGCGACCGGACAAAAGCTCACTTTGAGTGTCAGCACAGAACAAGTGCTCGAAGCCGCAGTCAAAAGCGCAAATTATCTCGAGGAATATGACGCGGCCCAAAAACAAAAAGTCTCCAACAAGCGTATTGGCGTCGGGCTGTCATTATTTTTTCACGGCGCGGGCTTCACCGGGAGCGGCGAAACGCGTTTGCCCACGCGCGCCGGTATTGAATTGACCCCGGAAGGTAAAGCGCGTGTGCTCACCAGCTCGACCGAAATGGGTCAGGGCACGGAAACAGTTTTTTGCCAGCTCGTTGCCGAGGCCCTCGGCGTGAACTATGAAGACGTCGAGTTCACGCAACCAAATACGGCGCTGGTTCCTGACAGCGGCCCGACGGTTGCGTCCAGAACGTGCATGATTGTCGGCAAGGCGTTGCAAGACGCGACCCGGGAGGTGAAACACAAACTCGAAAATTTTGCGCGCACAAAATGGCCTGCAACTTCCACGATATTACAGGCGGGTAAATTGTGGACCAATGATCGCGCGGTGACAAGCTTTGCAGAACTGGCGAAGCTCTTTCTTGCCGAACACGGCGAAGCGAAAGTTTTGCACGGCTACAAACTGCCCGAAAGCATTCACTGGAATGACGAAACCTACAGCGGCGACGCCTATCCCGTCTTCGGCTGGGGGTGCGACGTTGCCAAGGTTGAAGTCGATATGGATACATTTGAAATCAAAGTTCTCGAATGCCTCTCGGCTATTGATTGTGGCAAGGCTTTGAATCCCACGTTACTGGAAGGGCAAATCGAGGGTGGCACGTTGCAGGCCGTAGGGCACGCCACGATCGAAGAAGTCGTGATGGAAAACGGAAAAGTGTTGAACAATCGTATGACCAACTGTCTGATTCCGACTTCGCTGGACACCCCGGAGCTACGCACGATTTTGCTCGAAAATCCCTACCCTTACGGCCCGCACGGCGCAAAAGGCATTGGCGAATTGCCGATGGACGGCGGTGCAGCGGCGGTGGCGGCGGCGGTGTGGCAGGCGACGGGGATTTTTCCAGCAGAGGTGCCGATGACGCCGGAGAAGCTGCTGGCGATGAGTCGAGGATAGAAGATCGTGGATGGAGGATTGTGGATCGTGAAGTTTACGGTTAACCAACAGAATTACGAGCTCGACGTACCGCCCATGAAGCGGCTGCTCGACGTACTGCGCGAAGATTTACGCCTGACCGGTACAAAAGAAGGCTGCGGTGAGGGAGAATGCGGCTCGTGCTCTGTGCTGCTCGACGGCGAAGTCGCAAATTCGTGCCTGGTACCCGCCTGTCAGGTCGACAATGCGACGATCATCACGGTCGAGGGATTGGCGAGAGACGGCAAATTGAGCGCATTGCAGCAGGCGTTTCTCCGGCATGGCGGCGCGCAATGCGGTATTTGCACGCCCGGTATGTTGATTGCAGCCACTGCTCTATTGAATGATAATCCACACCCCGCCCGCGCAGAAATCAAAGAAGCCATTGCCGGCAATCTTTGCCGATGCACGGGATATATGAAGATTATTGATGCGATTGCGGCGGCGGGAAAAGCGGTGGAGTGAAGGATTAATGGATTGGTGGATTAAAGGATTGGTGGATTGATGCGTGGTGGATAATCGTCATTCAATTAACCCACGACTCCACCAATCCATCAATCCATCAATCCTTCAATCCAACAATCCTTCTTCCCTCACATTCTAAGTTTCAAACCAGACCTAGATATGATCTCCCACATCCCCGTCCACACCCCAAAGACACTGCGCGAAGCTTACGAGGTTTTGCAGCAGGAACGCGGTCGTATAAAAATCCTGGCCGGCGGCACGGATTTGATGGTGACGCTCAATGCGCACGTCGAAGAGCATCCCGCTTATTTGAACATTTGGGGGCTGCAAGAACTGCGTGGCGTTTCGGAAGCGGAAGATAAAATCCGTATCGGCGCTCTGACGACCTATACAGAGATGATTCGCTCGTCTTTGCTGCAGCAACATGCAGCCACTTTGATTCAAGCCGCAAAACTGGTGGGCGCCTCGCAAATTCAGAATCGTGGAACACTGGGAGGGAATATTGTCAATGCTTCGCCGGCGGGCGATACGCTACCTGTGCTGGCAGTGTTCGAAGCGGAATTGGAGATTGGCAGCGCGCGGGGAATCCGTAAAATGCCTTTCCATCAATTTTATTCCGGCTACCGACAAACTCAACTGGCGCCAGAGGAAATGCTGCTGGCCATCCATTTGCCCAAGCCGGCGCCGAATGATTGGCAATATTTCCGCAAAGTCGGCACCCGGCAGGCGCAGGCGATTTCAAAAGTGGTGATGGCGATTTTTGCGCGCCGGGATCAACAACAAAAAGTAGAATTCATCAGGATTGCTTACGGCAGTGTCGCGCCGACGGTCATTCGTGCTCCGCAAACCGAGGCCTTACTCACAGGGCAATTGTTATCAAAAGAACTCGTCGATCAAGCCAGACAAAGCGTGATGCAAGAAGTGCATCCGATTTCGGATGTGCGCTCGACGGAAAATTACCGGCGGCTCATTTCCGGGAATATTCTGGCCCGGGCCCTGCGGGAATGGCAACCAACCGAAAAATGAGGCTCAGGCTCCAGTGGCCTCCGCCAGCTTGCGATTCTGCATCTTGCTACAATCTCGCCTACGGAAAACTGCGCTGCATAAAACCCCTTGACAATCCGATTTCGTTTCACCAAATATGTTCAGGCGCGCCGCACGATCCCAACAAGAACACGAAGGCGAAGGCATGGTTCTCACACAACCAGGAGGAGGAGGAGTATGCATTGTCAGTTCCTATCGCGGTGGTGTCTGGGGATGATGTTGCTGTGCTGGGCAACCCTTGCTCTGCCCAGACAGGCGCAGCAAAAAGGCTACTTGCTCACCGGCACGGTCAACGACGCCCGTACGGGCGATCCGTTGGTCGGAGCGAACGTGGTTTTGGAGGGAACTTTTTACGGCGCGTCAACAGACGCGCAGGGTGGCTTCAAGATCAACGCCGATGTTCCATCCGGCAGCCATTCCGTTTCCTTCTTGTATATCGGTTACAAAAAAGCGTCGCGCCGCGTGCAGCTCGGAGAGCAGAAATCGGTTGACGTCGGGAGGGTCGCGCTGGAGGAAGATCTGCTGCAAATTCAAGAGATCGTGGTTACCGGCACGGCCATTGCCACTGAGAAAGAACGGCTCGGCAACACGGTTTCCACCGTGCGCGGCAGTGTGGTGGCCGAGGCCGTGGCACCAACGATAGACGCCGCTCTGGTCGGCAAAATTGCCGGTGCGCAGATACAGCAGAACTCCGGCACACCTGGCGGCGGCGTGTCCATCCGTTTGCGCGGCACTTCGACGATTTCCTCGAGCGCGGAGCCGCTGTACATCGTCGATGGCGTGATCGTTGACAATAGCTCGAACGAATTGGTCAACCTCGGCGGCTATGTCGGGAATCGCCTCGCCGACTTCGATCCCAACGATATCGACCGTATCGAAGTGGTAAAAGGCGCGGCCGCCGCGGCACTGTACGGCTCACGCGCCAACAATGGTGTGATTCAGATATTCACCAAGCGCGGGAGGGCCGGTGAAATGCGCGTGACTTATCGCGGCCGCGTGGGCACCAGCTCCATCCGCAAGACTTACGCCGTCAACACTTTTCCCTTCGACAAGCCGCCCACCGATCCCACGCGCAGGCCGGTGACGCGCCGCGATTATCAGGAAGATGTTTTTCGCACCGGTTATGATTTCCAAAACTATCTCTCCGTCGCCGGCGGCAGCGACCGCACGAAATACTACCTTGCCGGTTCGCAGGTCTTTGAAGACGGGGTGATGGAGGCCACGAACTACCGTAAATACAATTTCCGCCTCAATCTCGACCAATTCGTGAATTCGTGGCTGCAATTGTCCGCCGGCGCGAATTACATCGGCTCCAATTCCGACCGCGTGCCCAACGGCGGCATCGTCGGCGGCGAAGGCGTGATCACCAATTTTACTTTTCAGCCCAATTGGTTCGACCTGAGTCCGAATGCGGACGGCAAATATCCCACGCCGCCGAACGCCGGTTTTGCGAACGAGCTGGAAGTGATCAACACGTGGGAAAATCCGCTGCAGGTCAATCGTTTCATCGGCAGTTTTCGCGCCGGGCTCACGCCGCTGAAGAATGTCTCATTAGAATATACGCTGGGTTATGATCAATACACGGAACAGGCGAATCGTTTCATGCCGCGCGGCTCCTCCGCCGGCTACACCACCGGCTATTCACAATCTTCCACGCAAGATGTGCAGTTGATCAACAATTTCTTCACAGCCACGCACGTGGCGGCCGCGAGCAATTTCAATTTCACCACGACCATCGGCGGGGAGCATCAATATTTGAGCAGCGGAAATGTGAACGCCGCCGTGCGCGATCTCATCCCGGTGGCGGGTTTGTTGAGCGCCGGCGCGACGCCCACGGCCACGGAGACTCTGGAAAAACGCGTGATTTACGGCGCTTTCGGCCAGGAAACCATGGGCTGGCAGGACAAGCTCTTCGTAACCGCCTCCCTGCGTTTTGATGCTGCTTCCACTTTTAGCCAAGATGAACGCTGGCAAGTTTTCCCCAAAGCCAGCGTATCTTATTTGCTGTCCTCTTCACCGTGGTGGCAGAATACTTTCGGCAATACGTTGAATCGTTTCCGGGTGCGCGGCGCTTGGGGCAATTCCGGCGGACAACCTGCAGGTTCTTATGATCAATACTCGGTTTATGCACAGCAAAGCAATAGCAACCGTCCCGGCCTGGTGAATTCGACCTTGCTGGGCAACGAGGGCCTCAAGCCCGAGCGCATGCGCGAATACGAGCTCGGCGCAGATTTCGGCATGCTCGGCGACCGCCTGAGTTTCGAATTCACTTATTACGATCAGCGCATCGAAGAGTTGTTGCTGCTGCGCACGCTGCCCCCTTCCACCGGATTTGCCGGCATTCGCGACAACGTCGGCGTGCTTTCCAATAAGGGTTACGAGATCACGGCCAAGGCCGCGATTTACAACAAAGAAACTTTTCAATGGCTGGCCATTGCGACCTTCGCGAGCAATAAGAACAAGGTGCTGGAGCTGAACGGCCCGGATTTCCCTGTGCCCAATAGCTTCAACATTTCGCGGGTTGCGGAGGGCTATCCCCTTGGCGTTTTTTATGGCCCGACTTACGCCAAAGATTCTACCGGCGCGAGAGCCTATGTGAACGGCATTCCGGTGCGCAATCCGGTAGCTTCCATCATTGGCGATCCCAATCCGGAATTCATTGCCTCGCTCACCAATGATTTCCGCTTTCTGCGCAATTTCACGCTGCATACGCAGTTCGACGCCATTTACGGCCAGGACGTGTTCAATTTTACCCGCCGTATTCTTGAAACGCCGGCCTTTGGCAACGGCAAAGATTACGAGCGTGAATTGAGCGGCGAACTGCCGGTGGGTTATTTCAATGCTCAGCGGACCATATTCGAAGAGTACGTCGAAGACGGCAGCTTCATCAAGTTGCGCGAAGTGTCGTTGAACTACAATTTGGCCCAAGGCTTCGTGCGCGGCCTGGGCGTGCGCGAGGTGATGTTCACGCTCTCCGGCCGCAATCTTTTTTCGATTGACGACTACTCCGGGTACGATCCCGAGGTGAACGTGGCCGCGCAAAGCACGCTGGTGCGCGGCTTTGATTGGTCCACGATTCCTTTGCCGAGGTCTTTCAGCTTCGGCCTCACGGTCGATTTCTGAACGCCACATTCACTTTGAATATGAGCGAGGAATTTCATATGAAGGTCAAAATCTTTCTGATAATCTTTGTGCTGCTGCTCATGGCGGGCTTGGGGGGCTGCTCGCTGGATCAAGCCAACCCCAATGCCCCCACCGAGGCCGAAGTATTGACGACGGCCGAAGGCTTGAAAGCTCTGGCCGTGGGCATGCAAGCGCAATACGGGGAAACCATCAACGAAACCGTGGAGGCGTCGAATTTCTGCGCGCGCCAATACGCCACCATGCCGGCGTCGGTTTTGGGCTTGCGCGAATTGGAAACCGGCGGCGCCGACGTACAAGGCTTCAACGGTACGGTCAACAATCTTTGGAACGGCCAGTTTCGGGTGATCAAGTCCGCGGAAGACTTGATCAACAACGTTCCCAACGTCGCGCTCGATCCAGGAACAAGCAGCGGCATCCTGGCGCTGGCAAAATTGATGAAAGCGATGAGTCTGGGAGAGTTGATCGAAGCCTTTGTCTCTGTTCCCGTCGACGTGACCTCCTCGCAAACACCGGTGTTTGCCGATCGTACCACCGCCTTAGCAACAATCATTTCTTTGCTGGAAAGCGCGCGCGCGGGCTTAACGGCGACACCGCCTTCGGCAGACTTCAACACCAATATTCTGGGCATCGGCTTCGATCTGCCCAACACCATCAACGCCATGCTTGCGCGGTACAAACTTTTGGCCGCTGATTTCAACGGCGCAATCGCGGCGGCCAATCTCGTCGATCTCACCAAAACCTCAAAGCTTTTTTATAACAATAGCAGCTCCCGCAATCCGATTTATCTTATCGCGATCCAGCTTATTTATTACAAGCCGGTTGATTCGTTCCGCCTCAACGCAGAAGCTGGCGATGGCCGCGTGGCTTTTTGGGCGGCGGAGGGCCCTTTCACCTCTTTCTTAGGCAAGCCGGTGGACGAGTTCGGGCAGTACAAAACTGACGCTTCGCCTTATCCGATTTATGTGCCTGGTGAAGTAACGCTGATCAAAGCCGAGGCGTACGCGCGCTTGAATGATCTGGCCAATGCGCTGGAACAAATCAACCTCATTCGCACCAAGACTACGGATGCGCTCGGCGTTACGGCCAACTTGCCGCCTAAGACGGCCACCGATCTGCCCACGCAGCAAGCGCTGCTCGATGAGATTTACCTTCAACGTTTGTATGAGCTGTTCATCACGGGTCTGCGCTGGGGCGATACGCGTCGCTTCGGCAAACCGGGTGCGGAGACCGATCCGGCCACGCGCAGCCGCACGCGCAACTGGCTGCCGTATCCCGACAGCGAGCGTGCCTCCAATCCCAATACGCCGGCAGATCCGGCGATCTAGAAACGACCGCCCGGGCGGTGATCTGACCAGTAACCTTTGGAGTCTATCCGAAAACCCCGAAATGTCATCCCGCCGGGATCACGGAACCCACAGTGGCGTGAAGCCCGCTTCATGCCACTTTTGATTTTGGGAGAAAGGCAAAATGACCCGCAAATGGCGCAAAGCCATGACGCTTGTTGCCCTCGTGTGTGCAACACAGCCGTTTGCTCAAGAAACGCATGCCCAGCATAGTTTCGAGCGATTGTTCTATTACATCGATGAAAAGCAAAGCTACACCAGTTTGCAGCGCCATATCAAAGAGATCGATATCATCGGTGCCGGTTCTTACTCGGTTGACGAAAACGGAGTGATTTGGGGAGACGTGGATCGCCGCGTGCTCACCCTGGCAAGGCAAAACGGGGTCAAAGTCATGCCGTTGCTGGTCAATCCCGGATTCAAGCAAGACATGTTGAGCAAGCTCCTGTCCGATAGCACGGCGCGACAGCGCGCCGTGGCCACGATGCTCAATCTCTGCCGCGAAAATTCGTTCTACGGCATGCAATTTGACTTCGAGAATCTCCACCTGTCCGATCGCGACGCCTACACGGAGTTTTATCGCGAAGCAGCGCAGGCTTTGCACAAAGAGAATTTCAAAATCAGCGTGGCCGTTGTGCACCGGCCGGAGGAGAATCCCGGACCGAATCAATACTTCAAGTGGCTGTTTTCGAGCTGGCGCGCGGGATACGACATAAAAGCCCTCGCCGAGATCGGCGACTTCGTTTCGGTGATGACTTATTCCCAACACACTCGACGTACCCCGCCCGGGCCGAATGCCGGCATACCTTGGGTTACGAAGAACATCGAATACTTTCTGAAAACAGTGCCTCCGGAAAAACTATCGCTGGGTATTCCCCTGGGCTCGCAACATTGGCACGTGGTGCACGATGACGAAAAGTACGTCGCCAACGCGCGCTCCTGGAGCGACAATCTCGATTACGAATGGGCAATGGGAAAAGCCGAGCGCTATGGCGCCAAAATCATGTGGCATGAAGAACAGCAAGTGCCGTTCACTTTTTTCGAGAACGGTGGCTTGTTCGAGTACATTTTCTTCGAAGATGCGCGCAGTTTTCGCGCCAAGCTCGCGCTCATGGAAAAATACAATCTGCGCGGCTTCTCCGCCTGGGTGTTGGGCAATGAAGATGCCGAGATTTGGAAGGTGCTTGCAGAGAAAAAATGACGGGCTGAGCCCAACGCAAACGAGTCCTGAAGGGAGTTTCTCAACCCGCCATCATAAAGATTGCGTCTGTAATGAACTCTTCCAATCTTCAGCCAGGTTGAAAACTAAAGCCCATAGGACAGCATAAAACATAAAAGCTTTTCAACATAGAGACACAGAGTGAATTTTATTGCGCGGAGTGCTTAAGAATTCTCCGTGAAACTCCGTGTTCTCAGTGTCTCTGTGTTGAAAAAGGCGTTAAGAAATGTAAACAAATTTCAGAATTCTATTCTATGGCTGCCGCGCCATCCGGATTTCCTCCATCCAACTCTCCTTGCCGTTTTGGTACCACGTCCATTGCGTAGTAAAATTGTTTTCGTCCGCGAAACGAAACACGGCTTTGTCCATGTGGCCCTGATCGCGTGACTTCAAATTGGTGGCGTCAAGAAAAGTGAACGTGATAGCTTTGGCTTCATCTTCGAATGCAGTAGCCACGAGGCGCGGTTGGCTGCCGGCGACGCAATAGTGCGTGAGCATGAGCCGGTCACCGTCCAAATAAAACATGGTCATCATGGTTTCATTGGGATGCGCGTCGAAAGAATTTTCCACAACGACCGAGCCGCGGGCGATAGTTTTAAAGTTCACCACTTCCTCCCAACCTTTGGTGCTGCGGCCTTTCCACTTGCCTTCGAGTTTTTTGAAGCGCTCAAATACGGATTTCGCCATTGCGGCGGCATGGCCGTTTGTGCCAGCGGCACTCACACTGGTTGCTCCAGGCCCGAGCTCCGCTGGCAGCATCTCCTGGGTGAGACCAACGGAAAAGGCGACGAGCAAAATCATCCCCACAATTCTGCTCATGGACAAAACGGAAAAGAATTTCTTTTTTCGACCTGATATAAAAACTGACATATTGAACCTCCTCTATTTTTCTTTTTGCATCGGTTTCCATAAGCGTGCTGATGTCCGTTCTTACTGTCATTCTGTAAGAACCTTCTCAAGTACTAGCTTGACAATGTTAAATTAAACTCGGGCCATCTCAATCTGTCATGCTGTAAGCATCTTCCCCAGGTCTTGGTACAAGCCTCTTGGGAAGATGCCTACAGCATGACATTCCAGAGGTGTGCTCACTGAGAACATAAATTATCAAACGAAAAACACTGTAAGGCACTTTAAGGGCCTAACATGGAATAGAAAATCTGAAAGTTTCTTGACAAATAAATCTACAGCCTTTGGCTCACGTAGGATCGATCTCCCGCACCGCAATCGTGCCGCCATACTTGAGATGCGGGCAGCTCGCTGCGACGCTTGCTGCTTCCTCCAAGTTTTTTGCAGCGATCAGAAAATATCCGCCCAAGGCCACATTGCGTGGCTCGCCGGCCAGCGCGCCGATCTCGAGGCGGCCACTCGCCAGGCGCAATATGCGGCCGTCATATTTGAGTTTTTCGCCGGTAACCGTCTTTCCTGTCTTGCTCAGGCGCATTGCCCAACCGCGGTATTCCTCTACTTGTTCCGCCTCATGCGCGGGAGATTCGTCGCCATCATAGAGAAATAAAACAAACAAAGGCTGGTGCGACGAAATCTCCGGCGTGTTGTTTTGCCATTTTCCCAAGCCAAAACCGAGTGCACCGATCAACGTCGCGGCGGCCAGTGCGCCGGCCACACGTGGCAGCGTCCACATACGAAATATGGGAGATAGGTGAACAAGCCCTTTGGCCTTCAAGACATGGATGATTGTTTCTTCCAGCCCGGGTGATGGCATATGTTCGCGACGCAACGCAGCAAATGTTGCTTTTTCCGCCGCGCGCCATTCCTCTTGCTCATTTTTGTCAGTCATGCACTTCTCCTCTGCTAAGCATTTTTAATGACGTCCATTTGCAAAGCCCGCCGGAGCGCGCGGCGAGCGCGAAAAAGCTGGCTTTTGGAGGTGCCGGCATCGATAGCTAACATTTGGCTGATTTCTTCATGACGATAACCCTCAATATCATGCAAGACGAGCACCTGCCGGTATCCCGGGGGCAGCGCAGCAATGGCATGCTCCAGATCGACTTCACGAGCGTGATCGCGGGGCAACACGGGTAATTCAAGCTCGTCCGCGGCGAAGGCGTTTTGCTGTGCGGAGCGCCGGCGATAGAGCTCGCGGCTGCAATTGATGACGATCGCCGACAACCACGTGCGCAGGCTTGATTGCCAACGGAATTCATGCAAGCGCTCGATGGCACGCACCCACGCTTCCTGGAGGATTTCCTCCGCAGCATGCTCATCCCCTCCCATCAGTCGCAATGACAATTGATAAAGCCGGCCGGAATGCCGCCGGTAGATTTCTCGAAATACACCTTCTTCTCGCCGCTTTAAAAAACGGCCGACGAGCCGCCGGTCTTCCCATGCGGCAGAGTACTTTGCAATGGGGCTCATATTGATGAGTGACAAAAATGGCTGAAAGGTTGTATGGGCTCCGAGGAAAAATTTAAACTCGCCTTTGCGAATGTCGCGGCAACTGAGTATATTGAGGTTCATTGACCCATCATAACAACCATCGATTCTTCAACCAGGCAAGGAGGCGGTTCGATGAGCGATGCCCGCCAAGGTTATTATCACCATCCCACGGTGCAAGGCAATCAAGTCGTATTTATTTGTGAAGACGATTTGTGGAGCGTTTCGTTGGCTGGTGGTATTCCCCGCCGGCTCACCAGCAACCTCGGCGTGGTGAGCTCGCCGCGCCTGTCGCCCGACGGGCGATGGCTGGCCTTTTGCGGCCGCGAAGAAGGCCAGCCGGACGTGTACGTCATGCCCGCCGAAGGCGGCGAGATGCGACGCTTGACCTATCTTGGCGCCGTTGCGAAAGTGGTGGCGTGGCTGCCGGACAACGATACGATTCTCTTTCTCAGCTCGCACGCGAACCCCAATCCGATGGATCAACCGCTGGTCTATAGCGTGACCTTGGCAGGCGAGTATCCAAAAAGCTTTCTCCTTTGCCCAACGCGCAATTTGTCCTTGCAACCCGAGGGCCTGGGCCTGGTGCTGGGCCGCAACAACGACGACAACGCCCGTTGGAAGCGGTATCGTGGCGGCACCGCCGGCGAGATTTGGATTGACCGCCGTGGCGACCGGCAGTTTCTCAAGCTGAACTTGCCGCAGGGCAATCCCAACGGCCCGATGTGGGTCGGCAAGCGCATATATTTCGTTTCGGATCACGACGGCATCGGCAACTTGTACTCCTGCGGATTGAACGGGGAAGAGCTGCGCCGCGAAACGGAGCATCGCGAGTTCTATGCGCGGCACGCGAGTACGGACGGCAAAACGATCGTGTATCAAGCCGGTGGCGATTTGTATGCCTGGAACGTGCCCACGCGCAAAGACGGCAAATTAACGCTGCAATGGCGCAGCCCGCTGGTGCAAACGCAACGCAAATTCTCTGCGGCCTCGCGCTATTTGGAAACGTACCACCTGCATCCCAAAGGCCACGCCATTGCGCTGGTCGCGCGCGGCAAACTGCACACGATGGCGCATTGGGAAGGCGCTCCCGTGCAATTGGGGGTGCGTGAGGGCGCACGCCATCGGCTGGTGCACTGGCTCTTCGATGGCAAACGCATCGCGGCGGTGAGCGATCAAGAAGCGGGCGAAGAAAAAATCGTGGTGTTCGAAGGCGAGCCGGCGGTGGAACCGGCGCGCATTTTTGATGTGCCGCCCGGCCGTATTCAATATCTGACCTCCTCGCCGGTGTCGGTGCAGGCGGCCTTCACCAACAGCCGCCTGGAGCTCTGGGTGATCAATCTGGAGAACGGCGAAACACGGCGTCTGGATCAGAGCCAGCATGCTGAAATCTCGGGGTTGACCTATTCGCCCGACGGTCGCTGGCTCGCTTATCGCAAGCGCGTGAATCAAGCCGTGAGCGCGATTTTCTTGTGCGAAATCGAAGCCGGCGCCGTACATCAAATCACGCGGCCGGTCTTGCGCGACTTTGCACCGCATTTCGATCCTGACGGGCGCTATCTTTATTTCTTGTCGGCGCGCGTATTGAACCCCATGAACGATACCGTTCAATTCGCAGTGGGATTTCCGAGCGCGATCAAGCCCTATTTGATCACACTGCGTAAAGAGTTGCCCCATCCCTTCATTCCGCAGCCGGCAGCGCCGGGCGAAGAAAACGCAGCCAAAGCCGACGCGCCAAAGAATGGCAGCGTTACGGAAAAGCCGGCCGACCCCTCCTCCAATGGCGGCGAGAAAACCGAAACCAAAGACAAACCGATGGAGATGATGCGCATCGATTTGGAAGGCATCCAGCAACGCGTCGTCGAGTTCCCGGTGAAGGAAGGCATTTATCGCCAGGTACTGGGCATCAAAGACAAAGTGGTGTTCACCTCCTTTCCCTTGCGCGGCCGTGCCGACATGGGCGATTGGTCGGCGTGGGATGAAGAGGAGGAGCGTGGCACGCTGTACGTTTATGATTTCATCACGCAAAAACTTGACACGATCGCGAGCGACGTCAATACCATTCAAGTTGCGAACAGTGGCAAGACCCTGAGCTATCGCAGCGGCAAGCGCATTCGTGTGCTGAAAGCAGGCGAGAAACCTGCGGAGAACAACGAAGCCGTGACTTCGCGCAAGACCGGGTGGCTCGATCTGTCGCGCGCGAAGTTTTCTATCGACCCGCGCGCGGAATGGCGGCAAATGTTCCGCGAAGCGTGGCGTTTGCAACGCGAATTCTTCTGGAATGAGGGCATGTCTGGTGTGGACTGGCAAAAAGTTTACGCCCGTTACTACCCACTGCTCGACCGCGTCGCCACGCGTTCGGAGTTTTCCGATTTGATTTGGGAAATGCAGGGCGAGCTGGGCACCTCGCACGCCTATGAAATCGGCGGTGATTATCGTTATACCTCGACCTACTCCATCGGCCGCCTGGGCGCGGATTTGGAATACGTCGCGGCGCACGATCATTATATTTTCCAGAGGATTTATCGCGGCGACGTATGGATGAAAGACTGCGCTTCGCCGCTGTGCGCGCCGGGCTTGAACCTGAACGAGGGAGATGCGTTGCTCGCCGTCGGAGGCGTACGTCTCAGCGCGAAGATCACACCCGGGCATTTGCTGGCGAATTTGGCCGGGCAAGACGTGGTTTTGACCGTGCAGGCTTCTGCGCCAGACAGTGCGCCGCGGCAAGTGACGGTCAAATTATTGTACAACGAACACCAGTTGCGTTATCGCGAGTGGGTCGAAAGAAATATCAAGCAGGTCGAAGAAATTACCGGCGGCAAGATCGGCTACTTGCACATTCCGGACATGGGCACGCGTGGATTGATCGAGTTTCATCGTTACTATCTCGCGCAAACCGGCAAGCAAGGGCTGATCGTGGACGTGCGTTTCAACGGCGGCGGGAACGTCTCGTTCATGCTGATGGAAAAACTCTTGCGGCGGCCGATCGGTTACGACGTGAAACGCTGGGGCACGGCCGAGCCGTATCCTCAGCATGCCATGCGTGGGCCCATCGTGGCGCTCACCAACGAATTCGCCGGCTCGGATGGAGACATTTTTTGTCACAGTTTCAAATTGCTGAAAGTCGGACCTTTGATCGGCAAGCGCACTTGGGGCGGCGTGATCGGCATTGACATGAAATACACCTTAGCCGACGGCGGCCGCACCACGCAGCCGCAATACTCGTTCTGGTTTATGGACGTGGAATGGCGCGTGGAGAATTACGGCGTCGAGCCCGATATTATCGTGGACTTCGAGCCCGCCGCACATTTGCGTGGCGAGGATCCTCAACTAGAGCGGGCGCTGAGGGAAGTATTAAGCCTGTTGGAAAGACAAAAAACAGATTTGCCCAAATTTGAAAAGTGGCCCAACCTGGCTTTGCCGGTTTGAGCTCTCAGCCAAGTGTCTATCCAGAAACCCTGAACTGTGTCATCCCGTAGGGATCTTGGTTGAGCCGGGCACAATGCTAGTTTTAGGCCTGGATGCTAAGAGCCTGTCCGAAAACCCTGAAATGTCATCCCGCAGGGATCTTGGTTGACTTGGGCACAGTGCCGATTTCAGGCCTAGGTGCCGAATCTACCAAGATGCCTTCTGCATGACAGAATGAGGTTTCCGGATAGGCTCTAAGGTTCATTCACCTTCTTTTTGCCACAACGGGTTGCGGAAGATTGCGCAGCTTTCTGGATGTCTGCCAGGACAATAACCAGATCAAGAGCCAAAGCAGCCCGAGCACCCATCGTTGCGTAGCGGCCAGCGCCGTGACATTGATGGCATAGAGCAGGTGATAAAACCAGTCTGGAGCGGCCAGCGCTCCTTTTCTTATCCGCTTCAAGATGCCCTCATTCAACAAACTGAAAAACTTCAAGAACACCAGCAGGGCAGCGTAAATGGTCAACAGTATTTCCAGCCAGCTAAGACTTTGGAGGGCGGTAACTAAAATGGCACCAGTAACGACGAGATCAAGGGTGGCGTGTTTCAACCATTTCATGAGAGGAGTGCCGATTGGATTTAAAGGGCAACAAAATTCTATCGGCACAGAGTATACACGCTAGCCGGGGCCGTTGCAGAATAAATATTGTCCGTTTATTGTTCCGCACTTAAAGCGATGGCGCTGGAGGGGGCAATACGCGCCACAGAACCTCGGGCTCAAATCCAAACCTCAAACATCTTCTCCCCTGTTTATTTCCGATTGGCGATTTACGCAGGACTTATCAAAACCTCAAATCGGAGATCATCAATCGAGAATCGCAAATCGTCATTCATTTGAACCATCCTCATTCTCATAGTGTTGACACTATCATTTCCCATATTCCTCCCAACTTTTGATTTGCAGCTCCTCCAGCTTCTTGCGGGTGATCGCCTCGGCAAAATGCTTGGCGAGCTGGACTTCAGTAATGAGCGGAATCGCGAAATCCACGGCTTTGCGGCGGATGATGTAATCGTTGGTCAGCTCTTCCTCCTGAAAGTTCTTGGGAATATTGATGACCAAATCGACCTTATGCTCGGCCAGATAGTCGACCACGTTCGGGCGTTCCTTCTCAAGAGGCCAGCTCAACACTTCCGCATGCACGCCGACTTGCGCCATGAACTCCGCGGTGCCGCGCGTGGCGTACAGCTTCATACCACTTTCTTGCAATAAGCGTGCGCTCGAGAGAAACTCGGCCTTGTTCTCAATCGGGCCGGTCGATAACAGCACATTCTTGATCGGCAGTTTATAGCCGACCGAAATCATGGCCTTCAGAAAGGCCTCTTCAAAATCATCTCCCAAACATCCCACCTCGCCGGTCGAGCTCATCTCAACCCCAAGCGTGGGGTCTGCGCCCAACAGTCTCGTGAAAGAAAACTGCGGCGCCTTCACGCCGACGTATTCCAGCTCAAACAAAGAACGATCCATTTTGTCGACGCGCTCGCCCATAATCGCGCGCGTGGCGAGGTCGATAAAGTTCATGCGATAGACTTTCGAAACAAACGGGAAGCTGCGCGAGGCGCGCAGATTGCATTCAATCACTTTCACGTCCGTGCCGCGCGTAATGAATTGGATGTTGAATGGGCCGGTGATTTTCAACGCCGCTGCGATTTTTCGGGCGATGGTGCGCACCCGGCGGATGGTTTCGATGTAGGTGAATTGCGGCGGCAATACCAGCGTCGCGTCGCCGGAATGCACGCCCGCATGCTCGATATGCTCGGAAATCGCATACGCCATCAACACGCCGTCATTGGCCACGGCGTCAATCTCGATTTCCTTGGCGTTCTCGATGAACTTGCTGATGACGATCGGATGCTCGCTCGACACCATGGTGGCTTTTTCGAGAAACCTGCCGAGCTCGCCGTCATTGGAAGCGACTGCCATCGCCGAGCCGCTCAAAACATACGACGGCCGGACCAGAACCGGATATTGCACCGCATTCGCGAACGCTTTGGCTTCCTGCAGCGAGCTCAATTCACGCCACTGCGGCTGGTCAATGCCCAGCTCGTCGAGCAGTTTTGAAAATTTATGGCGATCCTCCGCCATGTCGATTTGCTGCGGCGAGGTGCCGAGCACGTTCACGCCCGCTTGCTGCAATTTGAGGGCGAGATTATTGGGCGTTTGCCCGCCCATCGAGACAATGATCCCGAGGGCTTGCTCCTTCTCATGAATCTCAAGAATGGTTTCCAGGCTCAATTCGTCGAAATACAGCCGGTCGCACTCGTCATAATCCGTGCTCACGGTTTCGGGGTTGTAATTGATCATGATCGTGCGATAACCGAGCTGCTTGAGCGTCATGACCGCGTTCACGCAGCACCAATCGAATTCCACCGAGCTGCCGATGCGATACACGCCCGAGCCCAGCACGATCACCGCGCGCTTGCCGCTGGGCTGTACGTCGGTCGTACTGCCGTTATAAGTCAAATACAAAAAATTCGTTTGCGCCGGATATTCCGCTGCCAGCGTGTCGATTTGTTTGGTCTGCGGTGAGAGGCCGTAATTCCGGCGCATGTTGCGCACTTCAGATTCTTCCGTTTTGAGAATCGTGGCGACTTGTTTGTCGGAAAAACCTGTGCGTTTGGCGCGTTCCAGCACACCGCGCGGGCACACGCCGCCGGCATAAATCGTGAGCTGCTTTTCGACCTCGAGAATGTTCTTGATTTTGAAGAGAAACCACTTGTCGATGTGCGTCAATTCGTAGATTTGATCGATGCTCATGCCGGCTTTCAACGCCAGCGGAATCGCAAATACGCGCTCGTCGGTCGGATTGCGCAGCTCTTCCTCCAGCTTGCCGAAGAGCAGGTGGTCGTTGCCCAGCAATCCTTGCACACCGATCTCGAGCATGCGCAGAGCTTTTTGCAGCGCTTCCTCGAAGTTGCGGCCGATGGCCATCACCTCGCCCACCGACTTCATGCCCGAGCCAATGCGTTTGGAAACCTTGCGAAACTTCTTGAGATCCCAGCGCGGGATTTTGACGACGATATAATCCAGCGCCGGCTCGAAACAAGCCATGGTCGTTTGCGTGATCGAGTTCTTGAGATCGACCAGGCTATGCCCGAGCGCAAGCTTGGCGGCGACAAAGGCCAGCGGATAACCCGTCGCCTTCGAAGCCAGCGCCGAGCTGCGCGACAAACGAGCATTCACCTCGATGACGCGATAATCCTCGGATTGCGGATCGAGCGCATATTGAATATTGCATTCCCCTACGATGCCGAGATGCCGGATCGTACGAATGGCGAGCTCGCGCAGCTTGTGATATTCGGAATTGCTCAGCGTCTGGCTGGGCGCGACCACGATGCTCTCGCCGGTGTGAATGCCGAGCGGGTCGAAGTTTTCCATGTTGCACACCGTGATGCAATTGTCGAAGCTGTCGCGCACGACTTCATATTCGATCTCTTTCCAGCCTTTGAGATATTCTTCCACGAGAATTTGATGGGTGTAAATCAGCGCTTTCTCGGCCAGCTCGAGCAATTCTTCTTCTTTCGTGCACAAGCCGGAGCCCAGACCACCGAGCGCATACGCAATCCGGATCATCACCGGATAACCGATCTCGCGTGCCACGCGTGCCGCTTCCGCTTTGGAAGTGACGGCGACGCTGCGCGGCGTTTTGACATCGATCTCGCGTAAACGCTCGCAAAAGAGATGGCGATCTTCGGTGTCATTGATCGCGGCAATGGGCGTGCCCAGAACCCGCACGTTATATTTCTCGAACACGCCGCTCTTCGCCAGCGCCAGCCCACAATTGAGCGCAGTCTGCCCGCCGAAGCCCAGCAAAATGCCGTCAGGTTTTTCCTTCTCAATAATCTTTTCGACGAAATAAGGATTAACCGGCAAGAAATACACTTTATCCGCGAGATGCTCGGAGGTTTGAATCGTTGCGATATTGGGATTGATCAGAATCGTGGTGAGTCCCTCCTCCTTCAACGCCTTGATCGCCTGACTGCCGGAATAATCGAATTCGCCGGCTTCGCCGATTTTCAGCGCCGCGCTGCCGAGGAGGATAACTCTGCGAGGAGGTTGAGGCATGATGATTAACAAATCCTGGTGTCGTCGTGAATCCTTGGGCTATAAAGCTCAATTCACATAATAGAATTCTTTAAGCAGAGTGCATACTCATGCGTGCCGCTTCTTCCTGGCTGCGCGGCATGACCAGGATTTGGTAGCCATAATCGAGCAAAATGTCCGTTGATTTATCCCCGGTGAATTCCAGCAGCTCTAGTTCGCGATCCTCGTCAGGGGGGGTGGTAACATTGAGCCACAGATCGGCAGGATCTTCCGGGCTTTCGGACACACTGATGAACTGCACCTCTGGAAATTTTTCGTTGATAGCTTTGAGATATTCATCGATCAGTTGTTGCTGTTTGAAATTGGTCATGGCTTTGTCCAAAAAAACAAATGGCATCATCCCCCCTTTTCATACTTGACAATAACACTTACCGGCGAGAAAAGCAAGAATTCAAGCAATAAGAATTTACGAGTGAGGAAGCAGAATCTATTGAAACGCCTCGCGATCTTTTGGGCTTACTTTGCCTTTCTTCTCGAATTGCTTCTCATAAAGCAAGCGTAACCTTGCCAGCGTATCGATTTGTTCAACCGGCTTGTCCGGGCGAATGCGCTTGATGCGCGCAAAGCGCAGCGCGAATTCCGATTTATAGTTCGGGCTGCGTTGAATTTCATTATAGGCAACTTCCACTACAAGATGCGGGCGAACGTGTACCGTAGAGGGCGATTCAGAAATTTTCAACTTTTGCAGATTTTCTGTCATCCAGAGAAACTCGGCGTCGGTCAGCCCTTTAAAGGTCTTGCCGACGACGAGAAACTCGCCGGTTTCTTCATCGCGCACGGCCAGATGATAATTCGAGAGCCAGCCGGTGCGGCGCCCATAGCCCCAATCCGCGGCGACAATGGTGAGGTCGAGCGTTTCCGCCGGTTTGATTTTGAACCATTTCTTGCCTCGCGAACCGGGTTGATAGATGCTGCTCAAATCTTTCGCCATCAGCCCTTCGTGTCCGGCTTGCATCGCTTGTTGGAGAAACCGTTCCGCGGTCTTCACGTCACTGGCGATAATGCGATTTGCCAGCAAACTGCGATCACAAATCTCCGCGAGCTTTTGCCAGCGTGCTTCATAAGGTTGATCAATCAAGGCTTGGCCATTGAGATAGAGCAAATCGAACAGGTATAAACGCACCGGTATGTCCTTGCTCGTTTCTTCGATCTTATGCACGCGCCGGAAGCGCCGCATCAATTCTTGAAACGGCAGCGGCTTGCCTTCGACATTCACGGGCACGACCTCTCCTTCGACCATGAAGGAATCTGCCGCAATTTTCGTTTGCGCCCATTCGACCAATTCCGGCAAGCTCGGCGTGACTTCGCTGAGATGGCGGCTGAAGATATTGACTTGTGTTGATTTCGCCTTGCGATCCCGCGCACAGTGAATTTGCACGCGCGCGCCATCGTATTTGAATTCCAAGGCTGTTTGTTCGCCGTGCTCATTGAACACTTCGGTGAAATCATCGGCCAGCTCGGCGAGCATGGGTTGAATGGGCCGGAAAAGCTGCAGTGAGACTTTCGCAAGAGCCGCTTTGCCTTTGATCAATCCCAGCCGCGCGACTTCGGCAATATCGCCCAACAACAAGGCAGCCCGGCGCACGACTGCGAGCTCGGAGCCAATCGCTTCGGCGATACCCTGCTGCATCACGCCCTCAGCAACGCCGTGCTGCATTTCGCCGAAGATCATTTTGACCAGATATTTTTTCTCCACCGGCGAAACGCGACCGAGCATATCGGCGAGCAATTCTTCTTTGCGCTGGCGCGAGCCTTTGCCGGAAGCGGCGGCAATTTCGGCGAAATGGTGATGCACGTCGAGAATCGCAAGCGGCGCTTTTTTCTTGCTGCTTTTAGGCAAATGTTCTTCCAGCTTCTGCGGCGTGCGCCAGCTCACGTTGAGCGTGCGGGAGTCGGTCGCTGAAAAAACTTTGCCTAACAGCAACAACACCGCCGGCGCGATTTCTTCCGGCTGAAGCTCACTCAGGAACTGGCTGATGACGGCGCTCTTTTCGAGCTTTTTTGTTGTGTTTTCGAGGTGTTGGCAAAGAGCGGCGAGGGTGGAAAATTGAGTAGGGGACATGATTTACATGATTCAGTTGGGCCGCAAAAATTCCTCGATGGTTAGGCCAATATCTCTTGCAATCTGCTTTAACAAAATCGGGGAGATGTCCCGGCCGGGATGAAACGGCACGGTCGTGCCGCGTCCATCCGGGTGGCGAAATTGCTTATGTGAACCGCGTTGCCGAACTTCTACAAAGCCCAAATTCTCCAGGATTGCAGCAACTTCACGCGGCTTAAGAGCTGGCACCTTCCCCATGATCAAGCAACTGCGATGTTTTGAATACCGACGAATTCGGATTCCATCTTTGGCTCCCCATCTTCGAGCAGCATTTCGATGACTTCTTGCAAATTCCGCTTCAACTCGTCCAAGCTTTCGGCTTGCGAATGTGCGCCCGGAAAACCGGGGATATAGCCGACGTAAAGTCCGGTATCCGGACAACGCTCCACCACTGCAGAATATATTTTCATCAGAACTCCTGATCAGTTTTTGTAAAAATAGAGAATAAAATGCGATGCGCTGATGACTGTCGGAATCTCTCGGTTCCACCAATGCCCCGGCAATACATTCTCTTTATCGAGCCACGGATCAAATCCTTGCTTGCACCCTCACATCCTCCCCACAAACTCCTCAAACAAAAACCCCGTATCCACCGGCCCGGGCGAGGCTTCGGGATGGAATTGTACACCGAAGAAGGGTTTGCTGCGATGGCGCACGCCTTCGTTGGTGCCATCATTGGCGTTGAAGAACCACGGCTCCCAATCCTGCGGCAAAGAATTCTCATCCACTGCATAGCCGTGATTTTGCGAGGTGATGAAACAACGTTTACTTCCCACGAGCACGCAGGGTTGATTCTGGCTGCGATGGCCAAACTTGAGCTTGAAGGTATTCGCGCCCGCGGCGAGTGCCAGAATCTGGCTGCCCAAACAGATACCAAAGACCGGTTTCTCTTGCTTGAAGAGCTTGCGCACGGTCGCGATCGTGGCTTCACAGACTTTCGGGTCACCCGGACCGTTGGAAATCAAAACTCCGTCGCATTCTTCTTTCTCCACCGGCCAGTTCCATGGCACGGCCGTCACGGTGACGTCGCGCGCCAGTAGGGAGCGAATGATGTTGTTTTTACAGCCGCAATCGATCACCACCACGCGCTTACGGCCGTCGCCGTAAGTCGCCGGACGCTCGATGCTCACTTGTGCAACGAGATTGTCGCGATTGGGATCGTGAAATTCCTTGGGCTCTTCTTCGTACACCACTTTGCCCAGCATGCTGCCATGCGTACGCAGTTTTTGCGTGAGCATGCGTGTGTCCAATCCGGTGATCGCCGGAATACGATGCGCTTTCAGCCAGGCCTCCAGTGACATATGCGCATTCCAATGGCTGTATTCCGTTGAATACTCGGAAACGACCAAGCCCGCCAAATGAATGCGGCGGGATTCAAAAATCGCGTTAATGCCTCTGCTTTCCGTTCCCGCCGGCACGCCGTAGTTGCCAATAAGCGGGTAGGTTAACACCAGGATTTGTCCTTTGTAAGAAGGATCGGTGAAGCATTCCGGATAACCTACCATACCGGTGTTGAATACCACCTCACCAACCGCGGAAGCCGGATGCCCGAATGCCGTGCCGGTAAAAATCGAACCGTCCTCGAGAATGAGTTTAGCAATCATGTTGTTTCAGCAAAAGTTTTTGAGATCCTTTGTAAAACTGGATTGGTGGATTGGGGAATTTATGGAGTGATGCCCGAATCCACCACTCCAACAATCCATCACTCCGGTAATCCACCAATCCCATCCAGAATCAGTGCACCCTGCATGAAGCCCTACCACTTCAAAACAACGTGTAAATAAACGGCGCCAATGCCGAGCCCTGCGTGAGCACGATAAGCAGACTCAACAAAAGAATAACGAATATAAACGGCGCCAGCCACCATTTTTTCCGCTCCCGTATAAAGTCCCAAAATTCTGCAACGATCGAAAGTTTGCCCATCCAATGCCTCCGAGGTTTGTGCCTGGAGTGGTGGAGTAGTGAATTGATGGATTACTGGATTGATGGATTGATGTACCACTCCATAAATCCATCACTCCATAAATTCACCAATCCCTTCACGCTACACCCACAGCCAGTAAGTAGAAATAGACGAGAGGTGCGACCAGCATTTCGCTGTCGAAGCGATCGAGCATGCCGCCGTGGCCGGGAATCAGGCCGGAGGAATCTTTCACACCGGCGTCACGCTTGAACAGCGATTCCACGAGATCGCTCACTTGTCCAACCGTGCCGATTAAGATACCAATGATCACGGCGTCGCGCAATTGCAGGCCTTTCACAAAAGCATGGTGACAGACAACTGCGGCGAGCACGGCGAACACCAGACCGCCCAGCGCGCCTTCGATGGTCTTCTTTGGACTGACGCGCTCGAATAATTTATGTTTGCCGAAATACAAGCCGACAAAATAGGCTGCGGTATCGCAAATCCAGGTCGTCAGAAAGAGCATTGCCACCCACGTACCTGCGTGCTCATAGTCGCCGCCAGTCTGGCGTGGCAGCTCGCGCAGCATGAGTAGGAAACTCATCATGCCTGCGACGTAAATCAAGCCCATGAGCGTGCTGGCGACGTTGACCATCGGTCCGGAACCAGGGTGCGGCCGGCGAAGCAGCTCCAGAATGACCATAATCACGGACGCCGCGATACAAAGCAACCACAAGCCTTCACTTAGACGGAAGTATATCAACGGCGCAATGGCAGAGCCCGCCAACATGCCAACGGGAAAGCTCGGCCGGATTTGTTTGTGTTGCGCAAGCCGGTAGAACTCAAACAGGCCCAGGACGATGATGACTTCGATGAGCAATAAGTAACCGGCGCCGCCGATCCATCCGAGATAAATAATCAATGGTGCAAAGACCACGGCCACAGCTACGCGCTGGCCTAGGTTTTTCCAGTCCAAGCCCTCCTCCTCACTTTTGGGAAATCGGCGAAAGTTGTAGATGGTGGTTTGTGAATTGTGGATTGTGAATCGTGAAAGAGCACATCAAATCAACCCTCGCCACCTACCATCTACAAGCCACTATCTACCATCAACGACCATCTTCGCCTCTCACCATCCTGCCGCGCAAATCCTCAACACTCGCGAGTTGCTTCGCCGCCAAATAGCTTTTCAGCCCCTCCGCAACCTGCACGGCCGTGCGCGGATCGACGAAATTACTCGTTCCGATCTGCACGGCTGTCGCTCCCACCAGGAAAAACTCCACCGCATCCTGCCAGGTGCGAATACCGCCGATGCCAATGACCGGAATTTTCACCGCATTGACCGCTTCATAAACTTTAGCGAGCGCCACCGGTTTGATTGCCGGACCGGAATAGCCGCCCATCACCGTGTTGAGGCGCGGTTTCCAAGTTCCAATGTCAACTGCCATGCCGGTGAGCGTGTTGATCAATGAAACCGCGTCTGCTCCTTCGCTTTCCGCCGCGCGTGCAATTTCACTCACGCGCGTGACATTGGGCGTTAATTTAGGCATGACCAAACGTCGCGTCAGTCTGCGGATGCGCGCGGTCGCCGCGGAGGTGACCTCCGGCTTCTGGCTGAATTCCAGCCCGCCTTCTTTGACATTCGGGCAGGAAAAATTCAACTCGTAGCCGGCAATGCCTTCTTGATCCTCCAGAATGCGCACAACTTCTTCGAATTCATCGATGGTTCGTCCCGCCACATTGACGATGGTGCGCGTGGCTAATTGGCGTAAGAACGGCAGCTTTTCCTCTATGAAGACTCTTACTCCGACGTTTTGTAAACCGATGGAGTTGAGCAGGCCGTCCGTGGTTTCAAAAATGCGCGGGGAAGGATTACCCAGCCGCGGCATCGCGCCAATGGACTTCGTGATGAGCGCACCGATACCCGCGAGATCGACAAGGTCTGCCGCTTCCTCGCCGTAGCCGAACGTGCCCGAGGCGACGAAGACCGGCGTTTTAAAACTCACCGGGCCGATTTTGATGTGCAAAGAGTCCATTTCGGGAGAGGCCGCAAGAGTCAGAAAAGATTTCAAAGCTCCTGGATGCCAACGGGCGAAAAATCGGCCAATGGAAAGTAGAATCCGTTGGTTATTTCATGATCCGTTGGGCAGTTTTTTGGTTTAGAGCTGTCCATAGCGAATATCCTCCGCGCGAAACACCGGGCCGTCCATGCACGCCAAAAAGTAGCGGCCACGCTGCGCCACCCCGCCTTCCGGCTCGACCGGACACCCCATACAAATGCCAAAGCCGCAGCCCATCATGGTTTCGACGGCAACTTGCGCAGGCACCTTTGCTGCTCCACAAATCTCGGCGACGCGCCTCAACATGGGCATGGGGCCGCAGGCGTAGACTTGCGTTCGTGGCTCGTGCGCTGAGGCCGGGACGCCTGCACGCAACCGGGATTCCAGCAGTTCCGTGACCAAACCGTGATGGCCGGCGCTGCCATCGTCCGTAGCGAGATGGATTTCTCCACCCAGATTTTTCAACTCTTCGTCGCCCCACAACTCAGCCCCGGTGCGCGCGCCCAACAGGACTTCGAATGAGAACCGGCGCACCCGCAGGGTTGCGGCTAATATCGGCAGCGGCGCCACACCGAGCCCACCGGCAATCAAAATCACTTTACTGTTCGTTTCGGGCAACCGGTAGCCTTGTCCCAGCGGTCCAATGAGATTCAAGACCTCACCGATCCGATGACTCACCAACAGCCGGGTGCCCGGCCCGATGGCTTTCCATAAAACGGAGATCCGCCCGGCTTGCCGATCGCTTTGGCAAATACTAAAAGGCCGGCGCAGCAGCGGAATAATCTCATCCGCGCCCGGAGCATGAACGTTCACATTTACAAATTGACCGGGCGAAGCGCGCGCTGCGATATCTGGCGCATGCAGGCACATTAAAAAAACGCCCCGCGCCACTTCCTCGTTGGAGAGCACGGGGCAATCATGAATACCCTTTGAAAATACTTTGCGCATTCAGTCCCACGCACGAATTTAGCCGCCACTCAAGAATCTAGTCGTTTGAACGCCGGACTGCAGAACTTGAATTTTACAATCTCGTGATCATCATGAGAGCAACTCAAGGTTCCGGAGGTGCATCGCTCTCCTGTCCGGCGCTTTCCTCTTCCTCGAGCTCTTCTTGGATTTGCTCTTGCGCGGGTTTATCGGCCACCTCCTGGGTGCGGTCGGCCTCGATGCGTTTGCGAAGACTTTCATCTGCCGGCGGCTGCTCCATCAACTGTTCTTCGCCGGCAACGGGCGCCTGCGTGCTCGTGGGCGCCGGTTGAGCAGCGATCTGGGCCTCGGCCTTGAGCTGTTGGTCATACGCCGTGACTTTACGCCGTACTTTTTGTGAATAAGCCGAGCTCGGAAATTTTTCCACCAATTGCTTGTACGTCTCGTAGGCCAGTTTCATTTCCTCCAGCTCGTGTTCGTAAATCCAGCCGATGGCATACAGGGATTTGGATTGCATATCGGCGTTCGGTTGCCCGGCGATGAACTCGTTGTACAGACGGATAGCTTCCTGCGGGTTTTGATCCGCGAGCCAGGCTTTTTCGGCCCGTTGAAACTTGTTCTCCACCGTCTGGCTGCGATCGTTCGAGGAGGTCAGCCCGAGACGGCGTCGTGCTGCAGCGCCGTGGGGCGTGCCGGAATATTGCGTGGCGAGAACGTTCAGCAAGCTGTCACGCGTATCGATCGCCGGCGGAGTCTTCTCCTCCAGCAGCAGCGCCCAGGAATACATGGCGCGCGGCGCGGCCGTGGTTTTACCGAAATCGAGAATGACCTCGCGATAAATTTGCACGGCCGAATCGGGCAAATGCAATCGCTGGTAAAACAAATCAGCCAAATTCAGCCTTTGATTGGCGAGATCGGTTTGCAACTTTTCTGGATCGTTCGAAAGCGCGAGTTGTTGTTCCGGATAGCGCCGGATGGAAGTATTGCGATTCTTGGACCGTTTGCCGTCCTTGGCTTCGGCGTTTTGCGCCGCAAGCCCGTTGGCCTTGCCGCCGTGCGCCGAGTTGCTTTGCATCTCGAGTAGCTTGATGGAATTTTTCAACTTTAGAAACTCGTCGATGGCTTTGGAACGTTCCTGCGCGCTCAGGGTATACTCCGAGCGCGCGTTTTCTGTGCGCACCTTGTCAAAGTTTTCTTTGGCTTTTTCGTAATCTTGCCGCTCATCTTGAAAGATTTTTCCCAAGGCGAAGAAAGCCGCAGCCGAAGCTTCCGTGCGTTTGTAATTCGTGTTGATGGCCGCAAAGTCCGCCGCTGCTTCTTCGACCTTGCCGCGTTGCAGCGCCACGTCGGCAATCTCGAATTTCACCCAGGAAATATCCGGATGCGTGCTGAACTCGCCGAGCATACTCTTGAGCTTGCGCAACGCGACGTCGTGACGCTTTTCGGCCTTCCGGGCGCGCGTGTAATCGAGACTGGCTTTGAATTTGAAATCGATCTCTTCGCCTTCATTGACCGCCTGTGCATACGCTTTGGCGGCGGAATCGTACTGCTTCAGTTTATACCAGGATTCACCGAGCCGCATGAAACCTTCGGCCCGCCTTTTGCGGTCTTCCAGGCGCTTCGCGGAGGGCTCATAGAGCTCGGCGGCCATTTGATACTGCTCCTGCCGAAAATAAATCTCGCCAAGATAATATTGCGCCTGATGATAGATGGCGTCTTTTTTACGCTGCTTTTGCAATTCGACCAACACCGCTTCCGCGCTCTTAAAATCCTCGCGTGCAATATGCACTTGCGCTTTCCATAGCTGTGCGCGCGGCACGAGACTGCTCTTGGGAAAATTGGCGGTGAGCTCGTCGAACTTGCGCAAGGCCTTGGGATACTCTTGTTTGTAGTAAAAGCACTCGCCGAGCATGAGCAGGGAATCGTCGACGTATTTGGAGTTGGGATGAAGTTGGAGCAGGCGCGAAGCTTTTTCGATGGTCTTGTCGAGTTTTTGAATCTCGGTGGAGTTGGGCTTCTCTTCTTTGCGGCGGGCGTGCTCTTCTACCGCTTCTTTATAAGCCCTTTTCGTGTTGAAGAAGGTATTATAATAAGCGCAGCCCGGCAGCCAGGCCAGTGTAATCACAGCGGCGAATAGTACACGCGACTTCATCATGACACCTTTTGCAAAGCCTGAATCAAGCCCGGCAGCGCTTCACCCGCAGCCTGCGCAATGAAAAGCTGTGCGAGGGGAGTCAACGATGTTTCTTCCGGGTTAATTTCAACCAAATAAGCTCCTGTGAACACCGCGACACGTGACTTTTTGTTCAACCGTTCAAGTAATGCTCTGGGGAAATTCACGGACAGAAGTCGCATTTCACTTGGTCCTATCTCAACTTCTGTTCAACACTTTCAAACTATCGGCAGTTCCCGCTTCTGCACGCCGTCCGGGAATCGAGTGGGAAAGATATCTCACTGCGCGATGGCCGTTCTTTCCAATATTAAGAAGGCAGCCACACCTACCAAAAATCCAGAAACAAGCGCTGGCCACAACATGAGTGGGAGAAGATACAAAATTTCAAAGCGTTGTACAATGAGTATTCCGGCCAGCGTGATTTGGGCGAGAACGTGAGCAAGCGCACCGAGCAAACTAACGCCGATAATACTGAACCAGCGCAAAGCGTAACGGTGGGCGCAAACCATGGCGCTGCAGGACAACACACCACCACCGAGGGACAGCCAGAATCCCGGGCTGAAAAACGAACCTATCATGTAGCTTCCCACCACGATGCGAATGAGCGTCACTGCCCACGCACTGTTTGCGCCAATGGCGTAGAGCGCCAACAGGGTTGCGATATTCGCCAACCCCGGCTTGGCCCACGGCAGCGGCCGCGGCAAGGCGGCCTCGAACAAAAACATCATCAACCCAAAAGCGGCAAGCAGCGCAGTGCGTGCGAGTTTTTGATGGTTGCCGGTTTCAGCGGCCGGGCTTGGATTAAAAAGTGGTGGCATCCAGATTCGTTTGTTCTTGCCCGCCAATGACCACCAGCAAATGATTCGGCACGCACACCAGCATTTGTTGTCCGCGGCGAATGACGCCTTGCTTGACGCAATGTTGGTTCGGGCAGGCGCTGGTCACCACGCGAATGCCGCCTTCGGCCACCGCCACTGTAACCTGTCCGAGAACACCCTCGATCTCAAACATGCCGGATTGCTGCAGGTCTACTTCCTTGACCAGGTGATTATGCACGAACACGCGCGCCCTGAGCGCGGTTGGGCCCTTTGGTGACAATAAACTCTCCAGCCAGAAAGTACTCAGTGCGAGCGCGAGGAACAATGCCGCGATGAGATAGTCGCCTGGACGCATTTGCAGCCACAGGCGTCGAGTAAGCGAAATCACTGCCACATTCCGAATACAGTTCGTGTTACGATTATTATGATATCGCGAAGGCACTTTAGGATGAATATAGGGGAGTTTTCATCAAATGCGGAGCATTACAACTTCGCGTAGTGCAATTTTTTCGATACCGGCGAAACTTTTTCACACCGCGGATGGAAGAATCCTTGATTAGACGCTAGCGTGTAATCAACCTCTCCAGCGCCTCCTGTTTCAGTCGCGCTTGTTCGCGATATTCCAACGATTGGGCGTGATTGGGATTGAGCGCAAGCGCATTGTTCCATTCCCGAATGGCGTTATCGTAATCTTCATTGGCGTAATGACTCAGACCGCGATTGAAATATTGCTCGACGCGGTAGTTGAGCTGGCGCTGCGCCTGGTCGAGGTATTTTTTTGCTTGCGCATTGTCGGGATCCTGGGCGAGCACGCGATCGAACATCTCCATCGCGCTGGCAAATTGTCCGCGATTGTAGTATTCTTCGCCCTGCGCCAGCAGGCCGCTCAAGCCGAGCTTAGACAGCGCTTCGTTGCGTTTACGGCTGGCGAGCTTGTTGTTGGGATCGACTTCCAGCACGCGCTCGAACGCGACGGCGGCTCGCCGCCATTCCTGGGTCTCGAACAGGGCCATGGCATTGCGCATGTACTCTTCCATCCGTCCGCGCTTGTTTTCTTCGATACGCTGGCGATAGCTCTTGGCACCTTGATGATTGGGCATCATCGCCAGTACCGCTTGAAATTCCCTGCCGGCGCGATCATAATCACCGCGCAGAAAGGCGCGCTCGCCGGCCTTCATTTTCTCCTCGGCAAAATTGTCGATTGTGGCCTGCAAGCTCTGCTTTCGATTACGCGCCTCGTCGTGATTCGGATCCATGTCCAAAACTTGCTGGTAAAGCTTGTAAGCGTTCAAGTATTGCTGGCGTTTTTCCAGGCGCTGGCCCTCTGCCATCATGCGATTGATGCGGAGCGCTTGTTCTTCCAGCCCTTTTTGCGCCTTCTCCACGTAACTTTGCGCCTCGGCGTGGTGCGGGGCGTACCGCAGAGCTTCCTCAAAAGCTCCCTGTGCTTTGAGGAAATTGCTTTGGCTGTAATAGCCCAGTCCGCGCAGGAACAGTTCATGCGCTTGCTGGTCGCGGTAATCGGCCAACAGACTCAAATAGCGCTCGGCTTCCCCGTGGTTTTTGCGCACGAGCAGAATGTCTTCGAACGCGCGTTGCGCAAAATCGTAATTGCCTTCCTCATAGGCTTGCACGCCGCGCTGATAAAGCTGGTTGGCGTAGATATCGATGCGGGGCTCGATCGCTTCGAGCCGCTGGCGCGCGCGACGGTTGTTGCGATCGAGCTTGAGCACGTTCAGATAATCGATGGCCGCACTGAGGAATTCGTGCCTTTTCTCCAAGTCCTGGGCTTCGTCCAGCAAGGCCTGCACCCGCTGGTTTTCCTGCTCGACTTTGACGGCGAGGCCGCGAATCAATTCCGCGGTTTTCTGATTCTCCGGTTCGTACACGCGGTAACGCCGCAATTCCGTGTACGCGGCGCGATAGTACTTCGTCTTCGCCAGATTCATACCGCGCGAGAAATGCTGGCGCGCGCGCGCCGAGGCGCTGGCTCCCAAGCGCATGGTCAGGCCGCCCCAGAAATGCTCGTCCGCAAATGAATAGGCGAAGTCGAACGCGTAAGCCTCGCCCAAAATAGACGCACCCACGGAGGTGCGCTTGGCGTTGAATTCCTCCATACCTGCCGTCACGGCGAAACGCGGGAAGACGTAGGCCAGGCCGAGGTGATTGGACGTTTCATCGCTCTGCCACTCTTGCGTCACAAAAAGTGAAGGCCCGTGGGCCTGCGCGCGTAACGCCAGGCCGGCCTTGTAGTAAGGCTCCAACCGTCTGCCATTGACTGACAGATCGCTCGCCTGCAAGCTCAATGCGAGACGATAAGGCGAAAGCGGTGTGCCGAATTTTGAGGTCGCAGCCAACTCCTCCGAGACCGAAAGGCGCTCGCCCAAAGGATGAACAATCAATCCGACTGCAGCGGTGGCGAAAGTTTCTTGATTGAGCCGGTTGCCGTGCACCGTAACGCCGGTCGAGAGGTAGCGATTGAGGGCGAGGCCCCATCCCAGACTCACACGCCGCAGCTCATCGTTGTCCAAAGGAACACGCGACCAGTTCAATCCCCAACCGCCGACTTGCGGCCAGAAGCCGGCGAGGCCCACTGTGGAAATTTTGAAATCATAGTCGGGATTGACTAAGAAACGATGATCGCGCAGCGCGCTGAGCCCGGCCGGATGCCATACTGCTTGAAAGGGATCGGCCGCGCCAATGAGATGGGCGCCGCCCAAGCCGATCGCACGCACGGAAATAGCTTCGTTTTGAAACAGCGATTGTGCCGGCAGGGCGGTGGTCATGGCTGCAATGAAATATAATAATGAAGAGGCCCTAATTTGATTTTTGTACATAAGCCGTTCCATCGTTCATTCTTTTTCGTAATCGATCTCGCTGATTTCCACGGGCTTGCTGCGGCCTTTGACCATGATGGAGTCCAGGCGGGTGATGTGATACATGCCATTCAAACTGCGCGCGAAAGCGGCTTCGGCGATAATCTGCCCGCTGCGCGCCAGACTGCACAGCCGGTTGGCGATATTCACGACGTCGCCGATGACGGTGTAGTCCATGCGGTTCTTGGAGCCCATGTTACCCATCACGGCGGGGCCGTTGTTGAGGCCGATACCCAGCTCGAAGGTAATCTCGCCCGCGGCTTCGCGCCGGCGGTTGAGCTCTTTCACGGCGCACTGGATTTCGACGGCAGCGCCGACGGCGTTCTCGATCGTGCGCAGGCCTCGAAAAATCGCCAAGATCTGATCGCCCATGAATTTGTCCACCACGCCGCCGTGGGCTTCGATGATGCGCGTTTGCAGATCGAAGTAAACATTGATCAAATTGATGATTTGTTCCGGCTCACAATCTTCGGCGATCGCCGAAAAATTTCGGACGTCGGAAAACAAGATGGTGACGTGGCGGCGGTCGCCCTCGTAGGGCTCGACCCCTCCGCCGCCGCGCTCCTGAATCATTTCCACGGTCAATTTGGAGAGGAACTTCTGCATTTGCAGTTTTTCGCGCAAATGCATCACCATACGATTGAATTCAAGCGCGAGCTGACCGAGCTCGTCATTGCTGCGCGGCTTAACGTGCACCTCGAGGTTGCCCCCGCCCACGTCGCGCGCCGCGCGCGCGAGCGCATTGATCTCATCAACCATTTTCTGCGCGAAAAAGTAAATCACCCACACCGAAACCACGATTACCAGAGCCGCCATCGTCAAAATCAACCGCTTCGTGCGGGTGGTCGGCTCCAGCAATACCTCTTTGGAGAATCCGATGCATGCCAGCCCCAACAGCACTTTTTGGCTGGTGGAAGGGTTCTTCGCAATGATGGGGTAACTGAACTCGTAAAATGAATCATTTTGCTGGAGGCTGACTTCTTCTTCACGCGCAAGCGCGGCCAAGGTCTCGGCCTGGATGGTGAACTTAGCGGGCTCCGGCTCGGACGAGCCGATCACTTCGCCGTTGCGGTCGAAAACGACAATATACTTCAGGCCGTTGATACCCATTTGCATGGTCTGCTGCACGTGCAGCTTGACTTCAGTCAAAACCCCCGGATCGTTGACGCTCAGCAGCATGGGGCCATGCACGCTTTGACTCAGCTTCTTGAGCAAAACCGTGCAGGTGTTGCGCGTCGCTTCCTCCAGCTCGTGA
Organism: bacterium; assembly: GCA_050732395.1. Classification (GTDB taxonomy): domain Bacteria; phylum Zhuqueibacterota; class Zhuqueibacteria; order Zhuqueibacterales; family Zhuqueibacteraceae; genus JBIOXB01. Next base: position 1,922 of record JBOHQX010000291.1, on the reverse strand, counting down.
TGCTGAATGGGTAAAATCAGGGCGCTGAATATCACGATCACCATCACCACGATGATGGCAATGTTGATGCTCAGTTTGAATTTGATCTCGAGCCCGCTGAAAAAATCCCTTATTCTTTGATAAGCGAGCTGCGCTTGTTGGCGAAGCTTTTTCAGCAACATCTTTCATCCTCACGCCGGCAGTCACAGTGCTGCGGCGTTACTCCCTTGTAAAAAATTCAATGAGACTTTACAGCGTAGCGGCTGGGGCCGGCAATCGGAATGCCAGGATGAGCCGGTTGCTTGCTTGGATGATGAATGCAGAGGCGATGACACGCAGCGATGAATTCCAAGTCATGCCTGGAGGTTTGGTTTCGCAGTTTGCCGGCAGTTTTTTCTTTGGCGTGTGCTCGTGACCAGCGAAGGGATCGTCAGAAAAAAGAATTCCCCGGTTGGGGGAATACACGATTATGCTGCACTCAAAATTGTTACGCCAAAGTAACCAAATCGGTCTAAAGAGTCAAGCACGATTTCGGCGGTCGTCACAAAATTGTTCCAAGCGCGGGCCTTTTGTAGTTGAAAACCAAATTCCCGTATTCTATATTGTCAGCTCAAACAAACCATTTCAGCATTCTTGAAAAGCAAAACTATTCAGGTCAGAACCCTTGACCTCAAATGAAGCTTTCAATAATTTTTCCCAAAAAAGTTTTGCTTTCCGGGAAAATATCTGAATCGTTGCGTTAAAACACGCAAAGGGTACGAGCGCGTCTTGATGAAATTGACTCCGGACGGCCTGAACGCACGGTTAGCGGCGATGGAGGGCAAGCGCATCGCCGTGATCGGCGACTACATGCTGGATCGTTATCTCTGGGGCACGGTCACGCGGATTTCGCCGGAAGCGCCAGTGCCGATCGTGGAGATCGAGCGCGAAACCGATCAACTGGGCGGCGCCGCGAATGTGGCCAACAACCTCGCTGCTTTGAGCCTTGCCGCCTATCCCATCGGAGTCGTGGGCGAGGACAGCTCCGGCGCCCGCCTGGCCGGCTTGATGCGCGATCATGGCTTCAATACCGACGGCGTTTTTGTCGACGCTTCGCGCCCGACCACGATTAAGACCCGCGTCATCGCGCACGACCAGCACGTCGTACGCACCGATCGCGAATCGCGCCTGGAGCTGCATGCCGATTTGCAGGAGCGCATTCTGCAGTTTCTGCAGGAGCACTTGCCCGTGCTCGATGCCCTCATCATTGAGGATTACAACAAGGGCGTCGTCGTGCAACCCTTGTTGTCGCGCTTGATTGCACTGGCAAAACACCATAATTGCCCGGTCACGGTCGATCCGAAATTCAATCACTTTTTCAACTACCGCGGGGTGTCGGTTTTCAAGCCCAACCGCAAAGAAACCGAAGCGGCCTTAGGCATGAAATTGCAAACGCCGGAAACCGTGGCGCGCGCCGGTGAGCTGCTCTTACAAAAACTGGATGCTGAGAACATTTTGATCACGCTCGGGGCGGAGGGTATGGCATTGTTCGAAAAAAATGGCGGGAGCCACCATATCCCCACGCGCGCGCGGCGTGTGCACGATGTTTCCGGTGCTGGCGACACGGTCATCGCCACACTCACGGCCGCCATGGCTGCGGGTGCGGACATTGTTGAGGCAGCGATGCTCGCCAATTATGCCGCCAGTGTCGTCATCGGCGAAGTCGGCGCCGTTCCGATCGACAAGCAAAAACTCCTCACCGCCATCGCGGAAGATCAGCAGTGGTGAAAATTGGATGCTGGATTCAAGATTGCTGGATGCTAGATGCTAGATGCTAGATGCTAGTGTAGTGTCTCAAGCTGTTTTGATCTTATCGAGTACGGCCTTAGCGCGGCGATACTTTTGCAGAATGGTTTCGGCTTTGGCTTTCCAAACAAATGGTTTAGCGGTTTGATTGTGATGCT
>JBOHQX010000290.1:0-35565 GCA_050732395.1 bacterium | reverse complement strand
TTTGTCCAGTACGAGCCCGCCTGGGACCTCCGATCGCCGACAAGGCTGTAATTTTACCTATACACCTATGAACCTACGCACTACAGCTCGAACCACACATACTCACACTCACACTCATACTCACACTCATACTCATACTCTCACTCACACTCCCGCTCCGCTCCATACCGCGGTTCTAATGAAAGCGAGTGACGATAAAAGCAGGCGCCTCCTCTCATTTAATTCAACAAGCTCTGAATGGCCTCTTCTTGCGAAACGAAGATTGGAAAAATGGTTGAAAAACCGGCAATATCGAAAACCGTTTTGAGCGCGGGCTCGAGCGAGCATAGCGCGATCTTGCCACTGTTCACCTGCAGTTTCTTGGCGGCCAGCAACAGAACTCTCAAACCCGCGCTGCTGATGTAATTCAGCTTCGCGAAATTCATTAAAACACTGCGTTCTCCCGCTGCAATTGCAGCGAGCAACTGTTGTTCAAACGTTTCGGAAGTCTTGGCATCCAATCTCCCGGTCAAAGAGAACACCAGGGTAGTTCCCTGTCGGGTTTGTAATATCTCCATGCTAACTCCACGGGCAAGCAGATTCAATAGCAAATTTCAGGCGCAACCATGTGAATCCATCATTATGAAGCAATTCTTTTTTTCATTATCAATACATTTTTATCCTGCTCGCGCCGATACTCCATGGCGTCCATCAACTTGCGGGCGAGATGAATCCCCAAGCCGCTCATCTGTCTTGGCGGCAGCAGGCTGGAGATGTCCGTGGGGGGAACGTCTAGAGGATTGAAAGGCCGCGCGTCATCCGTGACTTCGGCCACAAGCGCATCTTCCAGCACGCTGACGCGAACGGCGATGAGATGTCCTGCGCTATCGGAGTAGCCATAGGAAATGACATTGGTCAGGATTTCGTCAATCGCCAGATTGACGGCATACAAAGTCTCTTCCGGCAACTGCTGGCTCCGCCCAAATGCGCCTATGGTTTGGCTCACGATATCAATCTCGGCGACATCATTGATAAGAAAGACGGATATTTGTTTCATCATGATTGGCTTCCCAGCATCTACAATTGCCACACATTTCTGCTCATGACGTGGGCGAACGATTTGACCACGAGCATGCAGATCAATAACCTAGGCTGCTGGATCGGGTCAAAAGGCTCAGGTAGAGTGTTTTGCCCGACTCGTGAGAAAGGGCGCTGCCGGCTGCAAATGCAAGGCCAATGGTGAGAGGAAACGCGGATCTCAAAGTCGCTCCAAGAACTTCTGCACTCTATTCCATCACTGCGTCCAAGTAAAAAAGCTTCGGATCAATATGATACTTCTTGAGCATTTTGCCGAGCTCGCGTCGATCCTTTCCGACGGCCCGAGCGGCATGGCTCACGTTGCCTCGGTGTTCACGCATGAGACGATTGAGATAGGCCATCTCAAATCGGGTGATGGTCTCCTGTTTGATCTCTTTGAATGAGCGCGAGGCAAGCGGCCTGCCCGGCGCAGACTCAGTCGGACTCTCCGAACGGTCAGGAATCCCGAGATCGTAGACGTCGATGAACTTCGTCTGGCAGAGATTAATGCCGCGAATGATCGCATTCTCGAGCTCTCTAACATTGCCGGGCCAGTCATAAGCAAGCAAAGCCTCTTGCGCAGCCGGCGACAATTGCAGCTCCGTATGGTCGGCGCGAGTATGCTTCTTCAGAAAGTGGCGCGTCAATGATACGACGTCCTCTTTGCGCTCCCGGAGCGGCGGCAACTGAATGGAGATGACACAGAGACGATAATATAAGTCCATGCGGAAGCTGCCGGCTTGCACAAGCTCTTTCAGTGGAGCATTGGTGGCGGCAATGACCCGGATATCAGCATGTTGTTCACAACACGATCCGAGAGAGCGAAAATGTTTGTCCTGCAGTACGCGCAGCAAGGCCACCTGCGCCTTCAAGCTCATGGTTTCCACTTCATCCAAAAACAAGGTGCCTTTATCGGCCTGGGCAATCATTCCATGCCTCTGCGTACGGGCGTCCGTGAAGGCGCCGCGCTCATGTCCGAATAGCTCATCTTCCACCAGCGTATCCGGGAGCGAGCCCAAATGCACCGGCACGAAGGGGAATTCGGACCTTGGGCTCAAATAGTGGATCGCTCGGGCCACCAACTCTTTGCCCGTGCCGGTCTCGCCGCCAATCAAGACTGTCGCGTGATTTTGGGCTACGGCAGGAAGCGATCGTATCGCCTCAAGAAAGGTAGGCGCATCTCCCACAAGTTTTGCCAACGCTTTCATGTCACGAAGGTCCTTAACCAGTTTTTCCATCCCTTCAGCCATAACCGCCATCCCTGTATTGGTTTCAAAAGCTCAATAAAAGCGTGAACGATAGATCTATGACACACCCGAATAACTGGAGGAGCAATATACTGGTTAAGGACAGGAAACACGCGCGAACGCAGAAAGATCAGGCGCACGGCGGAGGCCGCACCGGGAGCGACCGGTTAGCCTGAAGGTCAAATCGCCAAAGCGCACGCCTTTGAGTAAAATCCGCTCTTGCCCCGTTTGCAGAGCGGCCGCGCGGCGATTGCGCCAGGAATTGTTTGTCGTTGCAAAAAAAGGCACTGTGACCGCAATGTCGTGAACGCGCGACGCGACCGGACAGGTAGCAACGTTGCGAAGATCGCTGATTTCTTGAATCGCGCCGTTGATGAGGTCGCTGGCAGTAAGGAGCGGCTTATGAATAAAATGATGGAACGCGTCGTATGATGGCATGCCCTGCGCGGGATCGAACCCAGGGCCGCGCGCGTGCTCAGGCGGGGAGGCGTGATCAGCTCGCGTCGAAGCGAATCGCGATTGGTTTGTAAAAATTGATGTTCCCCTACGCTCCATTGCTCCCATGCCCGATCGAGTGAGAGGCCGTGGGCTTGTTGAAACTGACTGGTATAATGGCCCTTGCCGCTGTACGTGCATACCCGCCGGCCCTTGAGCTTGTTCGGCCCGGTTGATTGAACGAGAACTCACAAAACGCAATTCCGGACTCGCCAATGCTGAGCGTAAGTCCGGACTTGCTGACACCAACTATAAGCTGGGGCTTGCCTTATCCTGCCGTTACTCAAATCTCGTCAATGTCATGTGTAATTCCTGGCTTGCCATCACTGTTCCCTAATCGGCGTTCGCGATCGCCTTTTGGATTTGATCGTTCTACAACAGATTTTGAATTTTGCAAGGGGGTCCAGGCAACATCCTTCTGAAATACAAACTAATTGACAAAAAGTTGGTGTTTTGTGCAAAGAGTTTTTATCGTGGTAAACATCCATCCAACCATTTTATATCTGTCCGTTTCGCAGCCGAGCGTGCAACTGCGCGGACAGTCACTTTATGGCGAAAGCTTTTGTGAATACAGTATTTCGCCGAAGCGCAGTATCTGGAAATTTATTGCCGGCGCAGAGGCGTCACTCCGCTCAAAAACGATAACGTAGCCTTTTCGGCCGACGTGCGTCAGCTTGATCATCCCGGCGCCCACGGCAATGCCAAATTGAGCGGCTTCATCCTGGACTAAACCCTTGAAACCAAGATTCTGCTCAGCAAACGTGATCACCACATCGATAGAGTGAGGGGAATCAAGCGCGATTTCCGCAGCGAGCATTGTACCGGCCTGCCTCAGACTAATCGTACCGGCAACTTCAGACCCTTTGATCTCGAAACGCCCCTGCTCTGGCATGGGTTCTTCAGCTAGTGGCGCTCCAATCGTGCCGTAGAGTTTTGACCAGTCTAGGGAGTCTTGTTTCAAGCTCGGCAATTCGAACAATGCAAGCAACACGACGCCCGTCAGTACACCGCCGACAAAAATCATGGCATACTTGAATTCCACCTTGGCGGTTAGCCAAGCCCACAGTTGAGAGAACGCATCGGGCAGTCTTTTTGCTGCAGACGGACTCGGCGGCAGCGTATTCATGATGATATGCTGCAAATAAGACGGTGGCTCGACCGGCTTCACCTCTTGCAGCATGGCTGACATGGCAGTCAACTCCTCGTAAAGTCTTTGCGCTTTAGGGTTTCCGGCCAGAAATGATTTGAGCTTCGCGCTTTGTCGCGCTGAGTTCACACCGTCCATCTCGCCATGTATGAGCTCAAGAAGCTTGACGTCAGTCATTTTCGATATATCCTTGTTTAAGTAAGATTTGCTTCAACATCTGGCGCGCGGTGAACAGCCGGGATTTGACGGTCTTTTCAGGAACATCGAGAGCGTAAGCGATTTCGTGATAAGAGAGCCCGGCAAAGTGTTTAAGAATGAGAATGGCACGATAATCCGCTTTCAAATGCATCAACGCGCTTTGAATATTACGACTCAACTCACTTTCTTCATAATCATCTGCCGGCGTGTGTGTGAAAGACGGATAATCTTGATTCGGATCCAACTCATCGAAAAGTCGCTTGCGCTTGATGAAATTCAGCGCTTCATTCACGGTGATGCGATAGATCCAACTGAAAAACTTGTATTGGGCGTCGTATTCGCTCAGTTTCTCATACGCCTTGATAAAAACAGCCTGGGTAATGTCCTGCGCCTCCGCATAACTTTTGGTCATACGTAAGGCCACATTGAAAACCGCCTTCTCGTGCCGGCCAATGAGCATGGCGAAAGATTCCTGGTCGCCTTCCAGGCACTTCCGCACCCAGTCCTGGTCATTGGATTCTGTCATCATTACAAGTGAGAAGTGGAAAAGTTGGTTGATGGAAGCAAGATTTTTGAGCGCTACGGTTTCGGCAGCCGCACCACGAACTCGGTAAACTCGCCTTCTTCCGAGTCCACCTTGATCTCGCCCCCGTGCTTTTGCACGATGATATCGTAACTGATGGACAAACCCAATCCCGTGCCCTGCCCGGTCGGCTTGGTCGTGAAAAATGGCGTGAAAATCTTCTCGCGTAGCCCCGGCGGAATGCCATTGCCATTGTCGCGAATGCGGATTTCGATGTTGTCGCCGAGGTTGCGTGTGCGCACGAAAAGTGCAGGCACAAATGCCGGAATGGGGGCATCAGAGAAAGGCAGAGTCGGGGAGGAATTTGCCTTTCCTTTTCTCCCGCTCTCCCCCATACCCGTCCCCCTCTTCATCTTCTCGTGCACAGCATAGCAGGCGTTGTTGATCAGGTTCAGAAACACGCGGCTCAAATCCTGCGGGAGGACTTCCAGTTGTCCGATGGTGTCATCATAGTCCTTCGCGATCGTGACATTTAAGGAAGAATTCTGGGCGCGCAGGCCGTGGTAGGTCAAATCCAGCGCCTGGTCAACGAGCGCGTTGATGTCGGCCGGCTCGCGCTCTCCAGTCTTGCCGCGCGAATGCAGCATCATGCTGCGCACAATATTGTCCGCGCGCTTGCCGTGCTCGGTGATCTTCTCCGCATTTTGAATCAACGTTCCGGTGATTTCATTTATGGTGGCAACGTCCTCGCTCTCCTCGCGCTTCGATCCACCCGCCACGATCTTCGCAATGACCTGCCGCAATTCTTTCGCTAAATCCACGGACAAAGCTGCAAAATTATTCACGAAATTCAAGGGGTTCTTGATCTCGTGCGCGATACCGGCCGTAAGCTGCCCCAACGAAGCCAATCTCTCCTGCGTGATCAGCTTCTGTTGAGTGGTTTTCAAGTGCTCATGAGCCATTCCCAAAGCTTCATAAGCCGATCTGAGCTCGCCTGCTTTCCGCAATTCCAATTCTTTGCGCTCGTTTTCGGCTTGCAAGACTTTAGCTTGGGCCTCGACCACTTGGGTCTGCGCCTCTGCCTCGCGCGCGCGCAACACAGCCTCACGGATTTGCGCCTGCGCTCGTTCCTTGGCCAGCAGCCGTCGCCGCTGCATCCGATCTGTGGCAAAGACACCGGCGATCAGCAGCAACCCATAAGTCGCATAGGCCCAAGGCGTTCGCCAACACGGCGGGGTGATGGTGATTCGGAGTGAGGTGCCCTGCTCATTCCACACGCCATCGTTGTTGGAGCCTTTTACACGCAACGTGTAATCGCCGGGATCTAGAGTGGTAAAAGTGATCTCACGCCTGGTGCCAAGTTGAATCCAGCGCTTCTGTAATCCTTCCAATTTATAGGCATATTGATGCTTTGCGCTGTTGCGATAGTTCAGCGCCGCCACCTCAAAGACAAGGATTTCATCCTTATACGAAAGCTCGATGCCTGACTTCGCCGCAATGCCTCTCTCCGGGAAGGCAATGCCTCCTGCAACATCGGTGTTGTATCGCTTCAGCCCGGTGACGACTATGGGTGGAACGTAAGGATTATCCTTGACGCTGTCGGGGTGAAAAACATTGAAGCCATTGATTCCGCCGAAAAACATTTCGCCGTTACGGCCTCGAAAAGCGGCATCCGCGTTGAACTCATTGCTTTGCAAACCGTCACGCACGTAATAGTTTCGAAAGGTCTCCGTTGCAGAATGGAATTTGGACAGCCCTTTGTTGGTGCTCAGCCAAAGATTTCCGTGATCGTCACCCAGGACGCCATAGATCACATCATTGGGCAGGCCGTCCTTCTCACGGTAATGCTTGAAAGTATCCGTGCGGGGATCGAACCGATTCAGACCCGCTTTGGTACCGACCCACAGCACACTATCGCGATCTTCATGAATCGACCAGATTGAATTGCTGCTCAAGCCATTCGGATTCCTGGGGTCGTGTCGATAATGCCGGAAGTTGTCGGCGCCTGCTCGATTTGGCCGAAGGTCGAGCCCGGCTTCTGTGGCCAGCCACATCCTTCGCGCTCGATCTTCATAAATTAGCCAAATACCATTGGAGCTCAAGCTGCCCGGATTGTCGGCCTCCTGCCGATAGTGCTCGAAAGTCTCCGTGGCGCGATCAAAGCGATTGAGTCCTCCACCCCAGGTGCCAATCCAGAGCGCTCCCTGCGCGTCTTCATGGATGGCAGTCACCCAACTGCGACTCAAGCTGTGAGGATTTCTGGAATCATGGCGGTAGTGCCGGAACCGGCCTCGCGGCCGATCACCTCGACTCATGTGAGAAAGCCCGCCTTCCGTTCCGATCCACAAGTCGCCCAGGCGGTCTTCATAGATTGACCAAACTGAGTTGTGGCACAAGCTACCCGGATTCTCGCGGTCATGTTGAAACCGCCGAAAAGTTCCGGTTGCACGTTCGAAGAGATTGAGCCCTCCGCTCAAGGTTCCAATCCAGGCGCTGCCATTGCGATCTTCGTAGATCGCCCAGACCGAATTATCACTTAGACTTCGTAAATTCTTGGGATCATGCTGATAATGCCGGAAGGGCACCGGCGCTCGATCCACGCGATTAACCCCAGCCCTCGTTCCAATCCACATTCCGCCCGATTGGTCTTCAAGGACGGAAAACACCTCATCACTACTCAAGCTCTGGGGGTCCTGTGAGTCATGCCCAAAATGGCGAAAGACTGCGCTGGTGGGATCAAACCGATTGAGACCGCCGCCTCTTGTTCCGATCCAAAGGATACCCGACCGATCAAAATAGACAGTCCAAACGTCATTGTGGCTCAAACCCTGAGGATTCTTCGGGTCGAGCTGGTAACGCCGAAAGATTCCCGCCTCCCGATCCTCCCGCCGCGTGCAGGATAGCCCGTTGTTGGTAGCAATCCAGAGCGTGCCAAAGCGATCTTCAGCGATTGATCTTACCCAGTCCCCGCTCAAACTTTGGAGGTTCTCGGGATCATGCTGATAACTGTGAAACGTTCCTGTGGCGAGATCCTCTCGATGCAATCGCGAGAGTCCGCCGCCCCAGGTGCCAAACCAAAGCACGTTCGACTGGTCCTCGTAGATCGAACTGATCGAATTGTGGCGCAAACCGCGCGGATTATCGGGCTCGTGTTGATAGTGTCTGAATGTTTCCGTGGCGCGATCGAATCGATTGAGGCCCTTTTCGGTTCCGATCCAAAGGGTTCCGGTCCGATCCTCGTAAATCGAGAGGACATTGTCGTTGCTCAAGCTCTGTGGATTTCGGGGGTCGTGTTGATGGCGCCGGAAGGTCTCGGTTGCCGGATCAAATTGATTGAGACCGCCGTCCGGTGTGCCGATCCAGAGTATTCCTGCGCGGTCTTCGCAGAGTGACTCAATTCGCCCGCCGCTCAAGCTCAATGGGTCTTGCGGATCGGGTTTATAGACTGTAAAACCGTAACCATCATACTTGTTTAGTCCATCCTGCGTGCCAAACCACATGAAACCCCGGTGATCCTGCAAAACACACTGTACCGTGTTTTGCGAAAGCCCTTGGTCCACCGAAAGATACTCAAACTTAAGAGGATCGCCTGAACCTCGAGAAAGGGATTGGGCGCACAATGTTGCCCAACAAAAAACACCGCTCGAGCAATGTGCAAAGGCATAGCGCAGGTTCATGACCAGAGGCGCGGAATCAAATTTGCGGAGATTAAGGGCATGTTTTAACAGTGAATTCCTCGAGTCAATTCGAATCACTTTTCAAATAATCCTAAAGAATCATCTTGCGAAACACCGTAATATAGTTATATTTTTGCAACAATCCATTCCAAACTTATTGAAGGAGATGAGTCATGCCGACCGCACCGGGAAGTATCATGTTTATGAACGAAAGCGTGTACGTTGTGAGTGTTCATCGTGGAAACGTACTGGTCCTCGATCTGGCGCCAACGGAATCATCCGTGCAAAGTACCGTCGAAGGTGAAGTATGGAGCGTCATTGACAAGGACACAGCACAGCAAGTCGGCATGGTGACGGGAACAAACGGCGAGCAGACCTACAGGATTAAATTCAAGCGCAGCAGAGGAGAACCAGTGCGCAGTGGTTCGGGCGGCGGATGAGAGCTACCGCCCGGGCGCTGATCTTCCAAGAGAGTTGGTGATTTCTGATTGTAGATTTGTTGTTCATTAAATTTCCACTGGGAGGGAGCGCCAATGTTGTCGAATGGTTACTCAATATATCACGCGGAGACCCCATGCCGACTGGCCGCCGATCTGCAAGCGTGATTCACAGATTTTCGATACCTCCAAGCAAGCATCTCTTTCAACCTGGGCGCAGTATTCAATGCGGTAAAAGCTCCTTCCTGTATAACAGTGGAGCGAGTGGCGGCACGGGCGCCAAGCACTCGAGGCCATCCCTAAAAAAGATCAACTTCTTTTTGTGCGCCTTGCTGTTGGCGGTTGGGCCCGCCTCAGGCCAGCAGGAATCCGTTGTGCTCGTTCACGCCGGCAAGGCCTCCGGATACGGTGTGGCTTATGGCAGCCCCGGTCAGATCGTCACTGCTCTTCATGTCGTTGCGGGCCGATCACCCATAACTGTCGTTTGGAGGAATCAAAAGATTTCTGCCACTGTCGAAAAAATCTACAAACCGGCCGATCTCGCACTTTTGCGCTTGCAGACTTCCACGCCACCGAACATTCCCGCGCTCAAAGTCTATCCGGGAGATGCTCCGATGGACACGCCGCTCAACTTTTGGGAAGCGCCGGAGAAAATGTTCAGGATGGATAAAAAAGAGACCAAACTCGCGCGCACCGTGTCCCTGGAACAATTGGATAACCGTTTGGAACAAAGCTCTGCAGCTCTGGCTCAGGCACTCTGTTCGGACGGGCAAAGCAATTATCCAACATTGAAAACCAACGTCTTCAAATTTGAGGAAAAAAATATCAGAAAGGCCCACTCCGGCTCGCCGCTGACTTATCAAGGTCATATCGTCGGTTTAGTTGACGGCGGACCCCCAGTTAATGGGAAAGGTTTCATCTGGGCTATTCCGGCGGCCGGCAATTTCACCAAGTTAATGAGCGAGGGATCGACTGCAGCTCTCGCAAGCGCATGCACCTCCGAAAGACTTTACAGCGGCCTCCGCGCCGACAATCCGCACTTGGAAGATGATCCGGCGTTGGCCGAACGTGCTGAGAAAAATCCCCTCGCGTTTGTCGATGACAGCGGCGAGGCCATGACTTTTACGCTCGAGTATCGCGCCAGGTGCCGGGATATTTATGACACCATGTTTGAGGAAGATCAAGGATATATTCAGGATTTGGTAAAGGAGAATGAAGAGCCTTTTGCCGAGCAGGAACGGGCAACCATATACGACTTGTATGACCAACTCCTCGACATTTATCAGGAAGAGAACACGGGCGCCACTATCGCCATTCCGGCTGCAAGTGAATTGAGCATTGAAAAAAGCGCGGGACATACTCTGATTGAAGCCTCAAGCCCCTATGAGGGGATTACCATGATTATTTTCGCACGAAGCAACAATTCCCTCGAAGAAAGCAAGGCAGCGAGGGATTGGTTTGAGAATTATATTCTCAGTGACCGCGAAGATTGGGTTGCGGAGGCGGAAGCAGAAGAGGAGATCGATGATTTTTTGGATGATGAGGACGAGCCTTATTACAACAAGCTTATGGAAAGGGTAGCCCTTGATCAGAAAAAACTTCTCATCGCGGAGCTCTATGCTTCGCTCACCATTGACGGAACTGATTTTCTTGGCGTAGTGGTCAAAGTCAACGACTGGGCGACCCTGGACGATGACAAGGAGGAGCGTGTATTTTTCTATATGATGGAAGCCTGCGCGATTCTGACTGATTTTGCGTACTATTAATCGTCACTGCTGCACGATTTCATACAATTCTTCTTCCTCCCGCGCGAGCCGGTAGAGCGGCGCGGTTTTCAGCCAATCGTAAATGGCTCGCGGTGTCCACCAGATCATCACCTCGCCATCAACCGAGGCGGTGACAATTTTTTCGCCGCCAGGTGAAAAACATGCCGAACTGACCGGCAGTTTATGTTTGCCGTAAACTGCCCGCAACTCGCCTTTTAGATTCCACAGCTTGGCGCTTTGGTCGATTGACGCCGTGAGCATGTACATCCCATCGGGTGAGAAATCCACCGAAGTAACCGCCTCTTCGTGTGCGACACTATCGAGAAGCTTCCCCTCATCATCCCAGAGCCTGACAATACTGCTTGCCGTCAGCAGGCGGAGGCCATCAGGTAAAAAAACCGCAATCTTGATTTTATCATGATGCTTGAAAGTTCTAAGCGAATCACCATTCACCGCGCACAATCTTGCCGTGCCGTCCGCACAGGTGGTCAAAATCCTCTTCCCGTCCGGCGAATAGACTGCCGAATAAACTTCGTCATCATGCTTGAAGATCTTTATCAAATCGCCGCCGGCCGACCACAAAGTCGCCCCGCCGTCCGATGACGCCGTCAGAATTTGCCGGCCGTCGGGCGAAAAGGCTGCGGCATGCACACCGCCGTGATGTTTGAGCGTATCAATCGCAGCGCCGTTTGCAGTCCACAACCTCGCGGTGCTATCGAGCGAAGCCGTCAGAATCCGGCTGCCATTGTCGGGAGAGAAGACCGCGGTGTTGACTTCATCCCGATGCGGCAAGTTGACTACGCGCGCCTCCTCGCGCAGCCACAGCCGGGCAGTGCCGTCCCTGGCCGCGGTCAGAATTCGATTGCCCTCAGGCGAAAAAACGGCCGCGTTCACCACGCCGCCATGTTTGAGGCTGTCGAGTGGATTTCCTTGTTCATCCCAAAGCCGGGCGAATTCATCGTGCGACACAGTCAGGATGCGCTTCCCGTCAGGAGAGAACACAGCAGTATTGACTGCCAAACTGTGTTGCGGCAAACGATGGACAAATTTCTGCGAAAAATCCCAGAGCTTTGCCGTGTGGTCGTCAGCGGCGGTGAGAATCTGCCTGCCGTCCGGGGAGAAAGTGGCTTTGTTTACTTCTCCGCGATACTTGAAACTTCCGAGAAAACCTCCCTGCTCGTCCCAAAACCGGATGGTGCTGAGACTGTCGACGGCCACGGTTAATAGGCGTTTGCCGTCAGGCGACAAGGCGGCAGAAACTACGCTGCTATCGACCGCCTTCAGGATTTTCCCTTCCCCATCCAGCAGCCTCACGGTGCCCTCAGATGAGATGGTGAGAACCCGCTGCCGGTTCGAAGCGGGAATGACTTCGGCAATTCCTTCTGCCTGTTTGAGGCGGCTGAGAAGCGCGCGGTAGCCTTGATCTTCTTTGCCGGCGAAGACCGTCAGAATGCGCATGCCGTCGGTCGAGAACTCGGCCAGGTCAGCCGCTTGCCCGGGTTGCAGCGTATCGCTATCGACCAGCTTGCCATTCAACTCCCAAAGTTTGACGAGGTTATTGGCGAGCGTCAAGATTTGCTTGCCGTTAGGAGAAAAGGCAGCGGATTTGACCTCGTGGCCGTCATGATTGAAGTCGTGAAGCAGTTTTCCGTGCTGATCCCAAAGCTTGGCAAAGCCGTCTTCCGAAGCCGTGAGAATGTGCCGTCCATCCGGAGAAAACGCCGCGGAGTTGACGTGCTGGTCATGGAGGAAATTCGCCGCATAAAAAGGCCTCGAGTCCTGGGAATGAAAAATCTCGCTCAACGTTTGCGTAACGATGGCAGGCGAACGATCCTGCAAAATTCCATACGCCTCCTCCGCAATGAGCAGCGCTTTGGTATTATCGGCCTTGAAGGCCTCTTTTGCAATAAACGCCAGTTGATTTGATTTGGATTGCTTGAAGTTGCGCAATGATTTTTGCCATTGCCATCCGGCGAGAATGGCAAAAAGGAAAATAACCGTCACCAAACCAGAGCGAATCACGCGATTGCGTTTTTGCTCTCGTTCACGTTGCGCCTTGCGTTCGCGGCTCACTTGCAGCAATTTCTGTTCATCGGCGTTCAACTGCCGCATGCCCGCTTTGCCAGTTTCCACCATCTCCAAGTCCGCATCATTCAGCCAAATTTCTCTTTTGTTGGCGCGAAAATCATCGATCTTGCTGTTCAAAATACGAGCAGCCTGCTGGCCGGGCTTGACAGAGTTGCTGCATTCCTTGATGACCACCGGTGCAAGCAGATGATGCGCCAGGCTGGTACCGCGAGGCTGAATATCGGTCAACAGATAAAGGTCCTGGCACTTCGCAATGAGACTGTCAATCAGATCCTCGCGGTCGCCGTAGATTTCATGCAGTTGCTCACGGCTCAGGCTCGCCGCGGTACCCGCGGGCGTGGTATGCCGGTAGAGCAAGTCCAACGCCAGGCCGGATTCCACGACATTTTTCTGCCACTCCAGCACCTGCGCCATTTGCTGTTGGAAAAACTCATTCATGCTGGCGCCTGTTTGCTTGAGTTCCTGATATTGCCGCACCGTAAGGCGCGGCGCCTTGGCGTTATCCTTGGCCGCGGGCTTCCAGATTTCAGTCAGCAGAATTTGCAACATCGGCGCTATGGGAGAATCATCACTTTCCAGAAGATCGTCAGCGATCATCTCCGGCAAATTGCTCCCCTTATTCCTTTCGACCTCCAAGTGATACTGATCGCGAGTCGAAGGGTGCGTGGTCACACCTTCCATCGCTTCGATAATTCCTTGCCAGCCGAGTGGTGGGAGAAACGTCTCGGCAAAAGGCAGTGAAAACGCATGCAAGGCCTCGCGCATCGAGGTGCGAAATTCTTCACGGCAACTGAGAATAAGTTTTCCTCGTGGGTGCTGGTCTGGTTGATCAAAAATAGTCCGCACGGTTTGGAGAAACATGTTCAGCTCATCGGCGGATTCTTCGCCATCCGGCGACGGGTGGGTAGATTTCTCTTCCACTTGATCAAGTATGACCAGCAGCGGCCGCTGAGTTTTTTCTTCGATCCGGCGCCAATGTTCTGAAAACATCGGGGTCTCGCCGGCAAGCAGGGTGAGTTTTTGCAGCTCGTTTTCCAGCACCTGCCGGGTGAATCCTGCGCTGCCCTCCAAAGCTCTATGCAGCTCTTCGATTTTGCTGCGGAGGTTGTTTCTCTCGGCTGGTGCAACCGGAGGAAGCCCGTGTTCCTCACTCACTTCTTGCAAGGCCTGCAGCAAAGTGCCGGTCAAACCTTTCGCCGTGAGGCGGCGGATGTATTTGACGGCGTAATCGTTTTCGATGCGCGGCGCCAGGCCGGCTTGCAGCAAGGATGATTTTCCCACGCCGGCTTTGCCGTAGAAGAGTATGATCGGCTGCATGCCGGTGGTCAACTGCGTGTACAATTTCCGAATCTCGGCACCGCGCCCGAAAAAAATGGCCGCGTCTTCTCGCCTGAAATCATTCAACCAGAGGAACGGCGCAGCCGGCAACTTGCGGTAATAATTTTCCGGCAGCGGCAAGCCAAACAGAGGTTGGTTCGCAGCCGCCGGCAGATTCCATTCTTTAACGATCTCCGTGCCTTTGCGGTAATAAATCTTCCACGGAATTCCGTCACTGGCTTCAACTTTGCCTTTCCAATGCAGGGCGCGGGTATTGCTCGTGTCTTTCTCCACTTTGATTTGATCCACCGCCTCGGCCCAGGCGCGATCAATCGAGAGACCGGCAGCCAGCCCTTTGTAAAACCGCCCGGAGAGATTGGTCGCGATCTCGTCGTCGATTTTTTGTGAGGTGCCAATGACCGCCGGCACGCCCGCCTCGGTCAAGTCCAGCGCCTGCTGGCGGGAAGAGCAGCCGTTCAAGAAAATGAGCTGCAAACCCCTTTGTTTGGCGAGAAAAGAGACCAACCCTTCACTGTGGGCAATGGCGTGTTCACCAGTCAAGGATCGAGCAGAAGCTCGTAACTATCGGCATGGCCGCCGTAATGAAAAATGGCGATGCGATCCTGATATTCCTGGAACACGTCGAGAATGCTTTCGACAGTGGTGTTGGATCGCTCCACAACTTCACAGAGTTCAGCCTGCCGCGCTTTCTGCAACGCCTTGCGAATGCCGTCTAGCTCAATGGGCAGATTGCGCAAATACGCGCCGCCCTGGACGCGGTCCTGGGCAAAGGCGAGAAAGATGACGGGTTTGCTGTTTTGATGATCGATAGGTTGCGTCATAGGTTATTTTGCGCCCAGGTCGGTAACAAACCTGAGTGCGAAACAGAGTGAGCCTCGTTGCTCATCACCGTGATTTTCGTTTGAACATTTGCTGTATTTGATAAGAGGCCAAAGCGTAAGAATCGCCCACGGAAATTGAACTCGCACGGAAATTGAAAACATTTTTTTCCGTGGCAGTCCCTTTTCCGTAGGAGAAAAGCTTGCTCTAGATGGAGCAACTTTATGCAAATTCGGGAATAATGCCTCAATGCGTATTGGAGCGCTCGACCAGGCCGGTTGCTTGTACCATTGCTTATTTCCGGCGCTTGGCAGCTTTGGGCTTTGCTTTGGCTCGTGAGCGCGTTTTGCTGCCTGCGGTTTTCTTGACGGCTTTCTTCTTACCAGCGTTTTTCCCGCTGGCCTTTTTCTTCGCCGACTTGACGGGCGCGCGCTTGCTTTTTTTCGCACGAGCCTTGCGTGCTTTTTTGACCGATGGCTCAGTGTCGACTACCTCTCGCCCGCGGGTAAATTCTTCGAACGGTGGGAGGTCGCGATCTGATTCCGGCGCCCACACGCCGCGTGCCGTCCTGACGCCCAGAATCTCTTTGGCGCGAGCATAGTATTTCAAACGGTCATCGAGGCCGTTTATGCCGCCATTGATCCGGCGCGTAGTGGTCTCGAACATTTCCTTGTCGGCAAGGTCATTCAGACCATTCTTCTGCCAAAATAGGCCCGCGACGCGAAACCCAACTTCAGGAGTCGCCGCCTTTTCGGGATTATTGACCAAGTCTATGCCCAGCATGCCGCCATATTTCTCATAGTTCGCTCGGCCGGTAATCTGAATGGGTCCCCGGCCTTTGAAACGTTTGCCGTCGCCGGGTTGCGTATTCCCGAGCTTCCTGGCCAAATCCTTCGGCGGCTCATATCGTTGTTGCGCCGGCGTCGGTCCCCAAATCTCTTCCATCCATCTGAATTCCCCTGACTCGTGCGCAATTTGCGCCAAAAACGCCGCTTCTCTCTGCGGCGTGTTCACGCCGAATTCATTCATCGCACTTTGCAGAGGCTGCAAAAATGCCGCGCGCTTGGCGTCCGCGAGTTTAGGCATGATTTGTTTCAAGAAATCATCGGTGATCATGGCGATTCCTTTCATAGGTAAACTGTGTTAGTTTAGGCAGAGCTTTTCTTTGCGAGCCTTTGCGATGCTCTGCGTGATAAACTCCCAAGCTGGTAAAGTTGGCGATACGTGTGAAACCGTCTTTCATCTGACGCTCGCCAAAGTTGATCAAAAGACAGAGGCGCTTGTCTGCCAGGCGCAGATACGTCAACATCCGTTTTTGTGCACAACGTGCATGGTGTATGTCTCACGCAAAGAATACGCAAAGATTACGCAGAGAAATTGCGTGCGAGCCTTCGCAACCTTGTCCCATCCTGAGGGGATGAGGGCTTTTACTTTTCTGTAAAGACTTACTGTTCTTTAGGCGCTCAGCGAAATAAACTCAGAATAAAACCCTAAAAGTTTTTTACCTAAAAATTCAAAATCCAAAGCTCAAAATTCAGAGCCACTTCTGGATTTCGTGTTTTGAATTTTTGGTTTCCGGCTTGTTCGGGTTGTGATGTTGTGCTTCGAATTTTGTGCTTCAAGTCTAGAGTTTCCGGTTCGGGCACTTGACACCGGTTAACTTGGCCCACGCCGCATCATCCTTTTCAAAATATCGCTCAGCCACCGCGAGGCCTGGCGTCGTTCGCTGTGCTCCGCAGCTGAAATACTCTCCAGGCTCCATTGCAGCGGGCCCTGGTTGAGTGGGCGGAGTTGGCGTATTGGCAAAAATACGTGAGGCATAAAATGAACTTGTGTGCTGTCCTCCACGTGCCAGTAAAACTTCAAAGGTTCCTCGACCAGTTCATTGTCATCATTCAAACGATAACCCAATTGATAAGCGTAAGCACGAAAGGCCGTTTGAAACGGCAGATGCGTGGCATTGTGTTGCGCAAACTCCGTTGAAGCCAGATAGATCAAATCACGAAAACGGCCGCTGGTATCGCCCGGCGCTATCTGAGGGCGTAAGGCCCTCGCACTATCGCCCACAGTCAATGCAATCGCATCCAAATAGCTGAGGTCGCGCAAGCGCAGGTTTTGGTCTTCGGCGCCGGAAACCAACAATCTTCCATTCGGATGAAATACCACGCTTTTGACCGGGGCTTTGTGAGTCCTGATGACATCCAGTTCCCGGCCGGAGTTGACCTCCCACAGACGAATCGAGTGATCCCATGAACCGGAAGCGAGCCGGGTGCCATCGGGACTGAATTTGACGGTTAACACTGGCCCGCGATGGCCACGGAATTGCGACGATTGATCGGTCTGAAAATTCCATATATGAATGGTATTGTCCCAAGCCCCGGTGGCCAGCAAATGGCCGCCCGGACTAAAATCCAGACTCCAGACACCGTTCTTGTGCTTGGCATTCGTCTTCCAAAGCTCCAACTGGCCCGCACGAAATCGCCAGAGTTGCACAATTTTATCACTGCCGGCGGAGGCCAGCAGACGGCCGTTGGGGCTGAACACGACGCTGCGAGCTTTATCCTGATGGGCGCTGACGGCTGCCGTCATCTTTTTGGTGCTCCAATTCCAAACGCGAACTTTGCCGTCGCACGGTGGCCAAACGCTGGCCGTCCGGACTCATCGCCACGGCGCGGATGTTTCCGCTCGTGGGGAAGGGATGATCCAAATTGCAGCTCTCTTCCACGTCCCACAAGCGAACGCTGTTGTCCCACGACGCCGAGGCCAGAATCGGCTTGGTAGAGTCGTGATTGAAGGCCACGCTATGCACATCATTTTGATGGCCGGATAAAACCGCCAACTTGCTGCCGCTGCCCACTTCCCAAATGCGAACGGTCTCATCGCTGGAGCCGGAGGCGAGGAAACGGCTGTCCGCGTCATCACTGAAGGCGACGCTGAGCACGTCGTCTTCGTGGCCGCGCAGGATTTGCAGAAAAGGCAATTCCTGCGTAGGGGCGCCGCTCATCTGATAGGCCACCAGTTTTGCAGTTCCAACTCGCGAAGCACGCCGCAAAATCAAGGAAAGGTGTTGTTGAAACGCCGTGTCACCCAGGGCCGCATGGAGCTTCTCAGAAAATTGCGTCTCACCGCGAACCGGCTGGTTTTTGATGTCATTGCGCGCGAGTGTATTCAGCACCTGCGGAGGCAAGCCTTCAGCTCTGAGGTCCCGCAGCGAGCGCTCATTCAGTGTAAACGTGACATCCCTGGAGAGCACGATCTGCAACGGTCCAGGATTTTTCTTAAAGAACTCGACTAACGCGCCTTGTGGGCGAACATCCCAAAGCCGCACTTCGTCATCGTCGGAAGCCGAGGCCAGGCGCGTGCCGGGGCGATTAAAGGCTAATGCGTTGACCGCGCTGCCGTGTGCATACCAGCGCACCACGAATTCACTTTTTCCATTTTGCAGGTCCCACAGCGAAATGGTGCCATCGCCGGCGCTGGCAGCGAGTCGAGTACCACTACGCTCGATCGCCACGCTTTTTATACGGTCGTTGTGTTCGCCGATCACCACACTGGATCCGTCGGCAATTTTCCACTGGCGGATGGTTTTATCATCAGAGCCGGAAATGACAAAAAATGGCGCGCGCGCCATGTCTGGATCGAGCACGACGCTGTTCACAGCGCCAAGGTGGCCGGCGAGAGCCCTGCAAGAATCGTTGTTGAGATTCCACAACCGAATCGTGCCGTCGGCGCCGCCAGAAACCAGCAAGCCGGCGGCTTCGCGAATCTCCAGACTCAACACCGGGCCTTGATGCCCTTCGAGCCGGCGCCATTGCCGCCCGGTCGCTGCCTCCCAAATTATAATGGAGCCATCTTCGGACCCGGAAGCGAAAATGCGATCGGTTTCACTAAAGACCACTGCGTTGATCTTGTTGCGATGACCGGCAATCGCAGCCAGCTCTTTTCCTGTTTCGACGTTCCACAAGCGCAGGCTGCGATCACTGGAGGCGGAGACCAGCCAATTTATCTGGCCGGGACTGAAGACCAGTCTTTGCACGATGCTGCGGTGAGTGTGCACAATAACTTTCGGCGCACGGGTGCTCAAGTCCCAAATTCGCATAGTGCTGTCTTGCGCCGCCGAAGCCAGCCATTTGCCGCCCGGACTGAATACCATCGCGGTGACGCTGGCCCGATGGCCGCTGAAACTGTGTTGCTCCGCCCCGGTTCTCAGCTCACAGAGCCGGATGCTGCCGCCAGCGTTGCTGATCGTAATCCACTTGCCATCCGGGCTGAAAGCAAACGACTCTCCGGCAAACTGGTGTTTTATCGAGTGGGAAGAGAGATCCCAAACTCGGACGGTTTGATCTGCAGAAGCAGAAGCCAAATACCGGCCATCCGGGCTGTAAGCCACGCGCTGAAGAGCGCCCATGCTCTGATTTCTGATGATCGAGCCCGGCTGGCCTTTAAGGAAATTCCAAATTCGTATGACGCTATCGCCTGCAGCGGAAGCCAGCCATTTGCCATCCGGGCTGAACGCCAAACTCAGCACGCCACCGCGAGTCCCAACGATCGTCTGAACGTGACTTGCGCTTGTGACCTCCCACAAGCGAATTGTGCTATCGAGCGAAGCCGAGGCCAGCCACCTTCCGTCCGGGCTAAAGGCCACAGCCATGACACTGTGATTGTGGCCGTGCAGCGCATGGTGTTCCACACCGGTTTGCATATCCCCGAGACGAACCGTGCCATCATTCCCGGCAATGGCCAAGAGCTTGCCGTCGGGGCTGAATGCGATATCGTTAATGTCACTCAAGATACCTGGTGAGCACCAGAGTTGTTGATAAGCTCCGGCCGCAACACCTTGGCGAATGAGCCGCCCGTAGGAAGCCGTCAGTTTTTTGTCCTGGCTCACATCCTCGCCTAGTGCGAGCAGCGTGTACAACCAAGATTTCTGCAGCTCGCGGCTGCCCTGATTTTCAAGGGGACTACCGCCTTTTTCCTCAAACTGTTTGGCGAGGCTGAAATGGTCGTCATAGTATTTGAGCACAGACACGCGAAATGCATAAACGCTCGCCACCACTGCCAGCAACGACAAGGAAGCGATGATCGCAGCCCAGCGAAGCGTACGGTGTTTGCGTTTCCGCTCCTTCACCGCCGCACTTTTTTGGATGAAATCTCTTTCTTTTTTATTGAGCCAGTTCCGTTCGGAATCAGCCAACTCGAGTTTCATCAGGTCCAGGCGCGGATCATTGTCCCACAGCACGTTTTCATTCCGCTTCAGCCGCTCATATTCCTGCACCTGCACTTTGAGCCGATCTTGCAGCGCGATTTTCTCTTTGCCGACGGCTTGTATCCAATCCAACAAAGTCTTCCACGCGCGCACCAAGGCATCGTGCGCCGGCTCGACGAATTCTCTTTCGCGCACCGTGTCCTGACCTTTGACGACGAGGCGCGTCTCCACGAGTTTTTGTATGACCGTATCGACGCGCTGATTTTCGGTTGGATCATCATAAATCAGTTCGTCCATCAGCACCCGGCGGCCGGCTAATTCGCCTTCCGAGGCCACCATGCGCAGCATGATTTTGCGCATGGTGCGCTGATGGCTGGGGTCGAGCCCGTGGTAGAGATGATCGGCTTTGGTGCGCAGCGCACCCATGACCCCGCCGAGCTGATCGTAGTCTTCCTTTTTGAGCGCACGATCCTGCCGGCCGCTCTTGACGTAGGCTTCATACAACTCGCTGAGCGTATAGGATAGCAGCGGTAACGCGCCGGGTTCTTGAATGACTTCATTAATGATCTCGTCCACCAACTCCGCCGGATCGAAGATCAACACCTCCTGCAGCGTTGGCATTACGATGACTTCTTTCAGCTCTTCAACGGTAAACCACGGCACAGTGTAGCGCCCGGGTTGCCAATATTTCGCCAGCTCACCGTGATCAAAATGCGTCTCGAAGTCGGCGCGTACGGTGATGATGAGCTTGAAGCTTTCCGGCGACGTTGCTTCCAGCAATCTTTTCAGGACTGCCGTGAACTGTCTGCGGCTCTCTTCGTTGCTGCAGCGGGTGAGCAGCTCCTCGTATGGGTCGATCAACAGAAATGTACCGATGGCCCGAAAGCTGCTCGACCACTTGAAAGCGCCGGAAAAGCAGCAATCCAAAATCAACATCAAATGCCGGCACGGCAGTACGCTAAGGCGCTCGTGCAAATGTTCCATCGGGATATAAGATTCTACATCGGAGGGATCGGCATCCGCCGGAACGAGATAACCCGCCGGCCCATCTTCGCCATCTGCCGCAATGCCATGTCCGGCAAAATAAAACAAAACGCGATCATCTTTGCCCACCTTCTCTGGCAGCGCATGTTTCAGCAGCGTCCGAATCTCTTCTCTCTTGGCATTCAGCAGCGGCGGGTGGACCAGAAAATGTTGTTGTGCCGCCAGTACCTCGGCCAATTTGCGGGCATCGTTCACCGCGGTCTGCAGCGGGGTTACGTGCGTATAGTTGTCAATACCGATAATGAAAGCATGATGCTGTGCAAAGGGGAGCTGCGTGCGGTTCTCAGTTGGTTCCATGGCGGCGATGGCTTTCTCAAGGTTGTCTTCGGAGCCTGCAGGATTTGCAAGGCATCCTATCGATCTCCGGTATTCCCTAACTTGACTTTGTCAATATGAATACAAAAAAAACAGTGGTGCAAACTTGGAACGCAGAGCGTCCCAATAAGCGTCACCGCGCAATGCGTCGTGACGAGATCGCGTTTTCACACAGCCGGATTCCTTCAGAATAGCACTGTTTCGGAAATGATTCCCAAGGTACCAACGCACCTGAGCATCCAGCATCCAGCATCCAGCTTCACCACTCCACCCCTGCTAGCGCCTTCTGCCCGGCCTCGGAAACAAAATAATTCAAATGATGGCAGGCGACATTCTCGCGCCTGGGCAGGGGATTGCGCGCGCCGTCGATGCCTAGAATACTCTCGACGCCAGCGGCAAGATCATGGGCGCCGCTGCCGAAAAGCGCACTAAAGGCAAAGCCTTTGCCGGCCTTGGCCAGCAGCTTGCGAAAGAATTGATCCGAGGGCTCTTGATACGCTTCGACGTCTCCGGCGAGAATCGTATAGCGGAGGCCGGGATCACCGCTACTGTTGAGCGTAGCGATAAATTCGGAAGACGCGTTCAATTGCTCCAACGTGGGAGTGATTTTTTTAGAACGGTTCAATAGGAACATGATCGCGCCGTTGAACGGGATGAGCGCGGGAAGATAATTCATCGCCACGCCGGTCAAAACGTTCAGGATTTTGCGCGCCGCGTCGATTTTGCCGAAGGGCGAGCCGTGATTGGGCGTGCCGCACATGACGAGATGATCGACCATGGTGTTGCCGCCTTCGCGCTCAATAAACCAACGCGCCACCAAGCCGCCCATGGAGTGCGCCAGCAGCGTGAGCTTTTTGTTGTCATTCGCGCCGAAGCCAGCCGCTTCCAGCTTCTTCTTGAGATCGAGCGCCGTCTCCGCCATCGGCGTGCTGAGATTTTCATAATCGTAGGTCAGCACCAGGTCAAATTTCTGATCGAGGCTTGCGCCGCCGGCATCGATCATGCGCAGGCCTTTGGCAATGTTCTCGGTGTCGCCGATGAGGCCGTGAACCAGCACCACCACATTCTGAGCTGCGTTTACTTTGTCGGCAATCGCGGTCTTGTGCCGCATCATGGTGCCGTCCGCCTTGTACTCCAACCAGCGTAATTGATTGACGCTGTCCTGTTTGAGATAGGTTTTGAAAAAGTACAGCTTCAACGCCTTGCCAACACTGCGGCGGTTGTCCGGCACTTCGGGAATGTGGTCGATACTGATGTGCGTGTTGCCTTGCTCGTCTTTGTAGGTATCCCCGCCGAGCAGGACGTGCTGGCCGTCGAAGATCAGCGGGAGTATGCCCTCGTCGGCGCTGAGCGTAACATTCACGTCGATTTCCAGCGGGTTTTGCGCCAGCGCTTCGGCGTTTTCAATATCGGTCAATTCCAGAATGCTCTCGTTGTCACCGCGCGTGCCGGCAAAGTTGAGCATCTCCAAGCCTTGTCGCTCGAAAGCCTTGTAAAAATCAGTTCCTGCCCCGACGCTGCGAGCAGGAGCCTTGGCGGCGCTCAAACTCAGATTGGCCTTGACCGCAGGATGGCTTTTGACAACGATTTTTCCTTTCGCGAGAGCCGCATCTTTCACGCCGACTTGGTCGAGTTGCCGGACGACTTTGGCGCGTATGCTTTTGGTAAACCATTCATTCTCGTGTACCATTTTCTTCATCGGCTTGATGGTGCCAACGGCCCGGAAGGAAGAAATGATTTTGCCGAGCTCCAAATCATCCTGGCTCAACAAAAAGTCGTCGACCTGCTCGGTGCTGACGATCAGCTTGAAATTCTCGAGGGATTCATTGACATTATCTTCCAGATAAAAATAGTCCTTCTCATCCTCGCCCCACAGCGTAACGTATTCTTTACCCGGCGGAACCGGCTCGTTGCGCAAAATGTGAATGCCGTATGAATCGGAGAAATACGCGAGAATGAAATGCAGAGTCTGTTCTGTGCGATTTCGCGCTTTGAATTTGCCCCGGATTTCCCTCCATTCTTTTCCGGACTTCACAAAATCTAGAATGATCTCGCCCGCCGGATAGACGTGTTCCTGCCCGTTGTCCAATTGTTCGGCGTAGACAAAATCGACTTTTGCGGTATCCAACTTGGTGCCGTGATTCTGCAGCGCCAGGCTTCTTTCCCATTGCGCGATCTGTTTCACGATGCCAAGCGTCACTTGCGCGGATTCTTCGGAATATGACGCCACCTCTTTTCCCAAGCTGCGCTCGCGCACGAGCAAGCCTTTGACGCCCTGGATCACCAAATCCAATTCCCGCTGTTTCAGCATATACACACCATCTTGCGCGCAGATCGCATAGCGCGTGCCCTCGGCGATGTCAGTCAAATCCACGCCCATGGAAGGGTTGAGCGCTTTCCGGAGCATGGTCTTGCCATTCTCGTCGCCTTCGATATGAACCGGAATCGGCGCAACCGGCAAACTGGTGACTTCGGCGTGATAGCGCACCGCTTGATCGCCGGCAAAATCCAGCTTCAGCTGGCTTTTCTGCGGTCCCACTTGAATCGTCGACGCGTGTCCGGCGAGACGTGATTGATCCTCTTCTGGATAAAGCGCCAGCCCAATGCTTTTTTCCGGCTCGGTGGGAAGTCCATGCAGCGCGCCGGCGTCGATGGTCCAATTTCCGTCCTTAAAATAAACGCTGTGGCGGCGCGCGGTGTGCGAAGCTTTCCGCCCGAGAAAGCCGCTGAACGCATTGAAATTTTCGCTGGTTTCGAATTGCGGCGTTTGATTGTCGGCTTCCTTGCGAATCTCCGCCCGGCAGCGCACGAACAAGTCGGCATAATTGATATCGCTGCCGGATTTCTCCAGCGTTTTCAGCAGCGTGCTTGTAAACAACCCGCTGCGGTCTCTGGCTTCATAAGCCTTCTCCTTGCGGTCGCAAGCAGCCAGTAAAATATGCTTGCTTCTCGCGATCGACAACGGTTTTCCCTGCTGGCGCAGCTTGGCATAATGGCCGTCAAGGTAGCTGTCAAGAGGGCGCTCCACGGAAACTTCATGGGTTTGCCGCGCTTTCAAATGCGTGAATGCATCCACGTCACGAGTGGCGGAGCCGGAATGGCAACAATCCAAGATGACGGCAAGATGAGGAGCGTTGGCCGCGACCTCGGCGAGCAGAACCGCCAATTCCTTATCGGCGAGGTCATGGGGATAGGTGCCGTCTTTCCGGCGGCTGTCGTGACATACCAGGCCCTCGTCTTTGCCCTCAGGATAAAACTCTTTGAATTCCTTGGCAGCGGCCCAGCGCGCACCGTGGCCGCAATATTGAAACACGGCCACGTCCTCCCCCTTGGCCTTGCCGAGATGCGCGCGGAAGAGCTTGATGATGTTATCGCGCGTGGCTTCGCCGTCTTTGAGCACTTCAATGGCGAGATCAGCCTGCTTAAAGGCGCCGGTCAAATAATCTTTGAAATGATCCACGTCGTTGAGACATCCGGCCAGCCTGCCGATTTCCGGAGAATAGTCATTGATGCCCACGAGCAATGCATAGATTTTGTTTGCCACGACACGAGCCTCCATTGTCTGTTTCATGAGCGCGTGCGCGCAAGCGCTCAATGGGTTCACAGTTCGATTGGCTTTAGGTGAATAGCAAAATAAACCCAGAATAAGATCCTGTCTTGCATTTTGGCACTGCCCCAACGCCTTTGGTGCTTAACTTTGCTCATGAGAGATTTGACGCAGACTTATGAGCGCGCTCCTCGCCCTTCGGCCCATGTCCCACTCCCTTCGGCAAGCCAATGATAAATTCCGTAAACCTCCCTTCTTCCGTCTCCACTTTGATTTCACCTTTGTGCTCCAGCACGATGATGTCGTAGCTGATGGACAAACCCAGGCCCGTGCCCTGTCCGGTCGGTTTCGTAGTGAAGAACGGGTTAAAGATCCTATCGCGAATGTCAGGGGGAATGCCATTGCCGTTGTCGCGAATGCGGATTTCGACTTTGTCGTCCAAGTTTCTTGTCACTACCGCAAGCGTCGGCGTGAGCGGCTGCGTGGGTGAAAGAGTGAGTGGGTGAAAGGGGGTTTCAATTTCTCTCCCGCTCACCCCGTTTCCCTCTCCCCTTTTCTGCCTGTCCCCCGCTCTCGCCTTCTGGTGCGCCGCATAACAGGCATTGCTCAGAATGTTCAAGAACACGCGGCTCAAATCCTGCGGCACGACGTTGAGCCTGCCGATCGCGGCGTCGTATTCTTTTTCGATGGTGACATTGAATGAGGTCTCCTGTGCGCGAAAACCATGATACGTCAGATTCACGGCCTCATCTAACAAGGCGTTAACGTCCGTCCATTCGCGCTCGCCGGGCTTGCCGCGTGAAAACTGCAGCATACTGCGCACGATGCCGTCCGCACGCTTGCCGTGCTGGTTGATTTTCTCGGCGGTACGCTCCATGTCATTGAGGAGGCCGTTGAGATTGTCGAGATCATCGCTGTTTCCGCTTTTCGGCATGCGTTTTTCGATCTCTTCGCGCAACTCCCTCGTCAATTCCACCGACACGGCCGCAAAGTTATTCACAAAATTCAGCGGGTTCTTGATCTCATGCGCGATACCGGCGGTGAGCTGCCCGAGCGAGGCCAGCTTCTCCTGCGTGACCAGTTGTTGCTGCATGGCTTTGAGATGGTCAACCGTCGCATGGAGACGGCGATAGGCATCGGCATTGTCCAGCGCGATACTCGTGTACGCTGCCAGGTTTTGCAACAGATTGAGATGATAGTCGGTGTAGGCATTTTTTTGATAACTCTGCACGGTGAGGACGCCGAGTACGCGTTCTTGCGCCAGCAGCGGCAAATAGATGATAGACTGGGGCGCAATGGAGTAGGTACCGTCTTCGAGCAAGCGGCGCGGATCCCGGTAGTCGCCGAGATATCGGCGATAATCGAGGTCGACGTCGTTGATAAAAACCGGTTGCCGGTGCTCGAGACACCACACTGGAAACTGGTTCTTGTCGCTGGTATCGCGCGTATACGGCGCATAGCGCTTGCCTTTTTCGATCGCCAGGCGATATTCGATTTGTTGTTTCTCGGGATCATGAACGCCCACGCCAAAGACCGTGGCGTCACACAGGCGATTCACGTGCTCATATAGCCGGTGGAAAATTGTGTCAAATTCCAGCGAGGCCGTGATCTCCTTGCCGATCTGGCCGAGATGCTCGATGCTTTCTTTCTGCGCGCGAATTTCGGCCGTTCGCTCCTGCACCGTCTGTTCCAGAACCCGGCTTCTTTCGCGCAGTTGTCGCGTGCGGTAGCGTTGCACCGCCATGACTGCACCGACACCCAGCGCAAGCTGCAACAGGAGAGCCCACCAACGCAGCCACCATGCCGGCGTGACGGCAAAAGCGTATGACAGCGGTGTCGCCGTCCAGATGCCGTCATTGTTGCAGGCCATCACCTCGAAAGTGTAGGTCTTGGAAAAAAAAGCCGCGGGTAGGTTGGTATAGCGAATTTTGTTTTCGGTGGTTTCATTCGACCACTGCTTATCATAACCGTCGAGGCGGGTCTTATACTTCACCAACTTTTCATTCGCATAGCTCAAACCGGCATATTCCAACAGAATTTCGTTCTGCCCCCACTGGTCTTCGCGAAAACTGGCGCGGCGAATGTGCGGCACCGGTATAATCATATTGGCACGGTCGTATTCAGGATGGTAAAGATTGAGCCCGTTTGAGGTGCCGTAATACACCGTGCCTTCTTTGGAGAAATTGATCGCGGCTACGCCCCAGCAATTATCGCCGATCAAGCCATTCTGCTTCTTCACCGTGCGCAGCACTTTGCGGCCGATGGGATCGATCTCATTCAGGCCAAGGCTCGTGCCCACCCATAGTTTTTTGGTTGCGGGAGAGTAGTTCAGAGCAAATCCGCCGTCCGCAGCCAAACCTTCTTGCCGGGAGAAACGGGCAACAATATTCGGCGGATCAGGTCGCACAGCCAGTACGCCGCCGTCCGCCCCGACCCACATCAAGCTGTCAACCCAAACCATCCCCAAGCTCGGAAATTGCTCCTCAGGAGGCAAGACGGGAACAAACACCGGTGACAGCACTTCACGTCCGGAGGTCAGGGGGCTGAATCTATGCACCTTGGTGTCCCACTTTTTGAACTCTGCAGCGGTGAGCGGCACGCGGCTGCGATAGATGCCGTTCTGCGCGGTACTGCACCAGACTCTACCGGCTCCATCCACTTCCGTGGTCCAGACACGGCCAAGCGGAACACCGGCTGCTTGTCGAAAGACGAACCATTCGCCCGCAACGTGACACTGCACCAAATCTTGCGCACCACCCCAAAGGCTCTCCACCGTCTGAGACGCTTGCTCATGGATTTTTAATGCGTAGATTTTGGCGCTGTTCATTTGGCCGACGGCGTCGCCAGTAAGATACCAGCGTGATCCAAATAACGAAATATGCTTGACTGGCCAGCCCGGAAAGTGTGGGAAATCGGATTGCAGCGACAGACAATTGACCCCGGCCCGAGTGGTTATCCAAACGCGGTGCCCCTTGTCTTCAGCCATGCCGAAAACGATATTACTCACCAAACCGCTCTCAGTATTCAACGCCTCAGCTCTACCCTTGGATGTAATCACCGCCAGGCCGTTTTCGGTACCTGCCCAAAGTATATTCTCAGACGCCGTCATGGCGGTCTGCAAGGCCGCCATGACTCCGGAAGCGGGTAAACTCGGTTTTTGGCCGGGATACGATTTGGCGGAATAATATTGAAACGCGCGAAAATTGAACGGTAGCCTCGACAGTCCGGTGTTTTGCGCCAGCCATAGATTTCCCTCACGGTCTTGCCGCACGTCCCAGAAAATTTCCCCGAGCAGGCCGTTTTTGCTGCCGTAAACCGTAGCGCGATACGCATGGCCGCGATCGAGCTCCACCAAGCCCGAGCCCAGCGTGGCAATCCACAAGTTTCCATCCGTCGCTTCACAAAGCGCAGCCACCGGATGCTTCACGCCGCGATGAATGATCTCAATGACGGGAGGATGATTTTCCTCCTCAAGCCTCCAAACCGTTCCGTCCGCATAGACGCCAAATAAATTGCCGGAGCGGCCCTCATAAAGCATGGAGGTGTTTGCACTGGGCAAGCTCTGGCTCACTGTCAAGGAATCGCGCCATTGCATCTGGCTCGCATAAACGGCGATCTTTCCCGGCATAGCCGCGCAAATCGTGCCATTTTTTCGCGCGACTATGGAGAAAACATGCTGATTCTCTTTCTGATCGTGTTCTGCTGTGCGGAGAGTATCCGCTGCCAGCACTTCATTCCTTTGCCAACGATAGCGAATAATACCGTCCGCTCTCGTGGCCAGCCAAATTTGCCCTTCCTGATCGCATGCCATGTACTTGCCAAAGGAGAGGCCTTTGTTGAACAACTCCGTCTTGCCGACGATGGAGAGGAACTGCAGGCGTTCGCCATGGCCATAATCTGCCAGCGGTTTTGCTGAGACGACTAACCCGCCATCCGTTCCCACCCAAAGCCGGCCCGTGCTGTCCTCCGACATAAACCACGTTTTCGCGCTGGCCAAGCTGTCCTCCGGGCCGTAGATTTCCAGCTTGTGCCCGTCATACCGCGCCAAACCGGTGCCGTACGTGCAGAGCCACAGGTATCCCAAACGATCCTGATACAATCCGGTTACTGCGGGATTGGGCAAGGGGTTGACTTCCTTCTCCGTCGTGTAATGAATCGCCGGCAGCTCTTGGGCTGCAAGCGATGGAATCAACAACTGCAGAGCACCATAAAGCGTACATGTAACTTTTTGCATCATCATACGAAGATCTTGCTTTTGAGCATGTCAAAGTCGATGGGCTTGGTGATATAATCATCGCAGCCGAAGGCAACGGCTTGCTGATGATTGCTTTCTTCGCTGTAAGCGGTGATCATGAAGACTCGCAAGGATGGGTATTTCTCTTTGATGTGCTTGAGCAATTCCAAGCCATTCATCCCAGGCATATTAATGTCAGAAAGAATAAGGACCAGGTCCGTTATGCCTTGCGTTTCCAGGTATTGCAACGCTTCTTTTGCGGAAAAAGCAAAACAGAATTCGATCTTGCCGGCCTTCAACTCTTTGCGAAATTGTTGCTGAAACAAAAATTGCACGTCCTGCTCGTCATCGACAATCATGACTTTCATATGCATTCTCCACGCTGCATCGGTAACCATTTTTTTGACAGGATTGACAAGATTTACAAGAAAAATGGCCTCTTCAAAACAAAGCCAAAACAATTCTTCGGCAAACCTGCGGAGAAATCTTGTCAATCTTGTTAATCCTGTCTAATTTTTCCAGTATAGGTTCGAAACTTTCGCCTGATTTCAACTGACGAGCCAAAATTGATGAGTAGACCCGTATCCAGCCCAGCCTTCGTGATCTTAATGCCCAACGCATTTTCGTAAACTTTTTCCAGGAACCCGGCTCCGAGCGCATTATGCACTGCAAAGGCACACTCGATGATGCCTGCCATAAAATCACGTCATTTCAAGTCTTTCAAAATCTCCAGCGCCGCCAGTTTGCCCGGGGCACCCATGATGCCGCCGCCGGGGTGCGTGCCTGAGCCGCATTGGTAGTAGTTGCGAACCGGCGTGCGATACTTCGCAAAACCCGAGGCCGGCCGCAAGAAAAAAAGCTGGGAAAGCGTCAATTCGCCCTGAAAAATGTTGCCCTGCGACAGGCCGATCGTCTGCTCGATATCCCATGGCGTCATGATCTGGCGATGCAGAATGAGGTCCTTGATATTGGGCGCATATTCGGCCAGCGTGTCAATCACCGTATCGCCGAACGCTTCGCGCTGTTGCTCCCACGTCCCCTCCTTCAAATGATACGGCGCGTATTGCACGAAGCAGGACATGACGTGTTTGCCCGGCGGCGCCATGGCGGGATCGATCATAGAAGGCAGGATGACGTCGATATAAGGCTTGCGCGAAAAGCGGCCGTATTTCGCGTCGTCGTACGCGCGCTCGAGGTAGGCCACGCTCGGGCTGATGGAAACCGCGCCACGCAGATGGGGGCCCTCGCCCGGCATGCAGGTGAAATTTGGAAGGGCATCCAAAGCTAAATTTACTTTACCGGAAGAGCCGCGTATATTGAAATTCCGAATGGCGGCAACCAGCTCTTCGGGCAGCGTGGAGGGTTCAAGCAAATGCAAAAATGTTTGCTTGGGGTCCAGGCTCGAAACGATCACTTTGGCATGATATTCATCACCGTTCGGCAGAACCACGCCCGCTGCAGCGCCATTCCTGGCGAGCACTTTCGCCACGGGCGTGTCGGTCTGAATCTCCGCCCCCAAAGCGCGCGCGGCACTGGCGATCGAATTCGCAATGCCGCCGGTCCCGCCTTTGGCGAATCCCCAGGCGCGATAGGCGCCGTCGATCTCGCCCATGTAATGATGCAGCAGCACATAAGCCGAACCGGGCGAACGCGGGCCGAGAAAAGTGCCGATGATGCCGCTCGAAGAAAGCGTGGCTTTCAGGACCTCTGTTTCAAACCATTCTTCCAAAAAATCCGCCGAGCTCATCGTCATTAGCTTGGTCAGCATGTACAAATTATCTTCACCAATGCCGAGCAGATGTTTGGCCAGGCCGGTAAGCCCCATAAGATCTTTCGGATACAGCGAAGTAGGGTCCGGCGGAATGACGCCGAGCATATACTTCACCGCTTTGGCCATG
Organism: bacterium; assembly: GCA_050732395.1. Taxonomy (GTDB): domain Bacteria; phylum Zhuqueibacterota; class Zhuqueibacteria; order Zhuqueibacterales; family Zhuqueibacteraceae; genus JBIOXB01. Next base: position 4,530 of record JBOHQX010000290.1, on the reverse strand, counting down.
AAGTACATGGTGCGACCGTAATCTTGATAGGCTTCGGCGTCGCGTGGAGAATGGCGCGCGATCTCACGCATCGTACGGTAAAAATCGCCGTCCCGATACAGATAGTCGCCATTCGGCAGGGGAGTGAGCGTGCTTTCCAACGGCAGAATGGTCAGGCCGTGCTGTACGAGATTCAGATCGCGAATGATTTCCGGCCGAAAGAGGCTGACTACATAAGAATAGACGGAGTATTTGAATCCGGGAAAAACTTCTTCCGTCACCGAGGCGCCACCGACGAGATGGCGGCGTTCCAATACCAACACTTTCTTTCCGGCGCGGGCAAGGTACGCGGCGTTGACAAGGCCATTGTGGCCGGCGCCGATGACAATGGCGTCGTAAGATTTGGGCATAGGCTCCTGGTTGGATCAATTTTGACAAATCATTTGCGTTCATAATCTGGTCATAAAACTCCACACTTGCAACTCAGAACAAGAATTTTTTGTGTCTCATAATATTTTGGGGTGGGTATACGCGAAGAAATTCAAGATCGCCAGGGCAATATCCTCTGCTTGACGCAGGAGAGGTGGGAACTATGGTCAAAAACCACGCTGGACTGAATGGGTATCCGCCGAAGTGTTAAGCACTCATTTTGTCTTTTGGTCTCAGCCCCAGATGAATCCGGGCTCGCCAACGATTAAGCTTTCTTTCTCGGTGGATCAAAGAACGGCGTTTTTACAATCGTGGCCGCCGCCTGTTGCCGGGTGAATTCGATGGTGATTTCCATATTCACGCGCGTGCCGGGCGTGGCGTATGAGCTTTCGACGGTTCCAATCGCAATGAATTTTTTGAGAATGGGCGAGAAAGTACTGCTCGTCGCCTGGCCGATTTGCTTGCCCTGTTTATAAATCGGCACAGCTACACGCGAAGCGCGGCCGGCGACTTGCGGTGGCAGGTCAAATCCGGCAAACAATGTCTCCAGCTCGTTCCAATCCACTTCCAGGCCGACGAATTGCCATGGTGAGCCGTGCTTCTTCTCTTCCAACAAAGCCTTGCGACCGATAAAATTTGGCTTATCCAATTTTACGGCCCAGCCCAAGCCGATTTCAAAAGGAGATGATAAACGGGAAGCTAACACTGCTTTTTGGCTGGAAACATAGTCAATATCTGCGAGCAACAATGCGGCCTCGACACGCGCGATGTCCATCGCCACCATGCCGACGGCTGCGAGGCCATAGCCCTTGCCCTTCTCCATCAAAATATCCCACACCCGTTCGGCATGCCTGGGGTCAATCCAAAGCTCGTAGCCAAGATCGCCGGTGTAACCCGTGCGCGTGATCGCCAGCGAAACATCATCAATTTTCGCGTGCGTAAAACGAAAATACTTGAGTTTGGTCATGTCCCCGTCGCGCACGGCTGCTTGCAAGATTTTGCGAGAATGGGGGCCTTGCAGCGATAAAGAGGCCAATTCTGCGGAAACATCACGCACGGCGGCATTCAAGCCAAAGCCGCAATCTTGAAACCACCGCAAATTCGGATCTGCCGCCGTAATGCGGAAATGATTCTCTGCCAAGCGCGACAGCGTACCGTCGTCGATCACTTTGCCACGATCGTCACACCAACACGTGTACATCACCTGCCCAATCGCGCAGTTCATGGCGTCGCGCGTCATGATACGATCGACGAGCTTGGCGGCGTCCGGTCCGGTGATCTCATATTTGAACAAGGGTGAGACGTCGATCAAAGCCGCAGCGTTGCGAATGGCGTAGTATTCGTGCTCATGCGAATATTCATAAACACTCACGGCATAATAACCGGCCCAATTGCGCCAATCGTGGCTGTGGCAAAGTGCGGAGGTACGGGAGTGGAACGGGGAGGGAAGCGGCATAGATGGTTTTGGAGTTGTAATATGGATTGTTAAGCAGCTTCGTCAATGCCTACGGTTTGAATCTTTTGATTGAGGGCATTCAGGAATGCATAGTATATTTTGATGAACGGGCCGCTCTGGGAAGAGAGCCGTGCGGGCTGCAATTGCGTCAAAAAGAACGTCGTGAGGGCGATGAGCAGGCTGATGATCGAAATAACCGTGGTGATCTGCATGGCGGCTTTCAAAAAAGTTCATTCACTTTCTGCATAAAAACCTGCGGCGGCCGCACCGGACGGCCTTCCGCATTGATGAAGGTGTGCAGGGTAAATCCTTCTGTCAAAAGCTGATCGCCTTCATCGAAAATCTCGTAGTCAATGCGGAACTTTGCGCGCGGTCTTTCTTGCAAGCGACTCACCACACGCAACAGTTGATCATATAAAGCGGGTTTGCGATATTTGCAGGACACCTCCAAAACCGGGAGGGCGATTTCTTGTTTTTCGATCTCGGCATACGGCAAGCCCAGCGCGCGCAACATCTCCGTACGCCCCACTTCGAACCATTCCAGGTAGCGCGCGTAATAAGCAAAGCCCATTTGATCGGTATCCGCGTAGCGCACGCGGATGCGGGTGGTGTGTTCAATCATTCCGAGAATTCAAAAAAGACAGTCTTTTGAATTGAGTACAAAAAGCATAACAGAATTTCGTTAAAGAAGCAAGTGGAAACCCAACCTGATTGAGAGTCCAGACGACAACCCTGAAATGTCATCCCGCAGGGATGACAGATTGAGGTTTTCGGAAAAGCTCTGATTCAAGACAAAGTACAAAATCCGAAACGGAATCGATGAACAAAATGAACACCAAACAGACTTTGTTACAACGGATGCAAGAAATCGCGAAGTCATTGCAAGCAAACGCGCAGGCGCTCGCATTGATTGGACAAGGCTCAGTAAGACCTGAGCTGGATCGCCTCGATGATTTCTCTGACCTGGATCTTATCATTTTGGCGAAAACGGGCCACAAGAGCGAGTTTCTCGATCGTCTCGACTGGCTCGCCACGACTTCTCCAATCGCTTACAGCCTCAAGCTCACACTCGAAGGATACAAAATTCTGTTTGCCGACGGCGTCTTCTGCGAACTTGCCGTCTTCGAGCCAGCCGAGCTGGAAACGCCGGCATTTGCCAGCAGCGGCTGGTCCTCCACCGGGCGCGTGATTTGGAAAGCCAAAAACTTCGAGGTGCCGGCTCTTTTGCTAGAAAATACGGGAAAGGCCACGCCCCAGAGAACGCTGGAATGGATGCTCGGAGCAGCGCTCACCAATTTGTACGTGGGTTTGTTGCGTTATCAACGCGGCGAGAAGCTGTCTGCCGCTCGCTTCATTCAAGGCTATGCCGTCGATCGCATCATCGATTTGTCGGAATTGGTTGAACAGGAGATGGCGGTTGCCAAGGATCATTATACGATCGAGCGTCGTTACGAGCAGCGCTTTCCCATAACCTCGAAAAGGCTTTCGCAATTCATGCAGGGTTACGATCGCAGCGTGGATTCTGCGCGGGAGATTCTAAAATTTCTGGATGGGCATTTCGAGGTCAATCCGAAAATCAAAGCAGTGATTCTGGCAAGGGTTGCACAGGAAAATGAAGGCCAGGCAGAAAGATGACGTGGCAAAAGCACAATGGCTCAATGGGATAAAGCGCACCCCTCAAAAAGCTCACGCAAAGACGCAGAGACGCAAAGAATACGCAAAGTCTTCCAAAGACCAAGCAACAACAAATTTGACCTATTTAAGGTTTTTCTTTGCGTCTCTGCGTCCTTGCGTGAACGCTTTTCTTTTCCTTGCGCAGATTTGACTATTAGAGCACTATCGTGGGGGCAACACTGCCAGCATCAGCCTCAACACATTGCCGCCCATAATCCTGTAAATCTCTTCATCGGAAAACTCTTCTTCCAACAATGCTGCAGTCAGTAGCACCATCTCGCTGGCATCAATCGGAGCGGTGATCGCGCCGTCGAAATCCGAACCGAGGGCCACATGATCAACGCCAATTAGATTTGCGGCATAGCGCATCGCTCGCGCGGTCGCGCGCACGTCATTCGCGCAAACGGCGCCGTCCCACAAGCCGATGCCAACCACGCCGCCGGTGCGGGCAATGCCGCGCAAATGCTCATCGCTAAGATTGCGATTGCCGGCGCAGGTCCCTTTGACGCCGGTGTGCGAAGACACCACCGGTTTGGTTGCCAGTACGAGAATATCGTCGATCATTTTCGGGGAGGCATGAGCAACATCGACGACAATACCCAGTTCTTCCGTCCGTTTCAGAGCTAGTCGCCCAAAATCTGTCAACCCGCCTTTCTTCATGCCATGGGCTGAACCGCCTAGTGTAGTGTCTCAAGCTGTTTTGATCTTATCGGGTACGGCCTTAGCGCGGCGATACTTTTGCAGAATGGTTTCGGCTTTGGCTTTCCAAACAAATGGTTTAGCGGTTTGATTGTGGTGCTCGACATATTCCATAATTGCGTTGATCAATTCGGGAACGTTACGAAACGATCCACGCCGTATTCGTTTCGTGGTGATTTCACGAAACCAACGTTCGACCATGTTCAACCATGAACTGCTGGTGGGCGTGAAATGCATATGAAAACGTGGATGGCGTTTGAGCCAAGCTTTCACTTTCGGATGCTTATGTGTCG
>JBOHQX010000289.1:0-12447 GCA_050732395.1 bacterium | reverse complement strand
GACATACCCTGTATGAAGCGGCTCCAATGTTCATGATACTCTTTGAAGTACAGATTCTCGATCCGGGTCCGCATCGTTGCGCGATCGGACCGGCTCGCCATAGAGCCTGTTGCCGGACCCAAAACGCAATCTCGTTGCTGCTCAGTGCCGCTGAACTTTTCCAGCTCGGCTCGTATGCGTTCCCAGCCGGGCTTGGTGAACAAACCAGGAACGGAGTAATCCCCCGCCATAACATCCTGTTCTTGGTTTTGAAAGATGGTTTCCAAAGCTATTGCCATGGATGGGGTTTGCTCGGCAGCGGCTTTCATATTCGAATAAACCATTTCCACGGTGGCCACGCCTTGCAACTGCCTGCGCGCCATTTGCACCAAGTTTTCGTTGAGGCGTAATGCCAGATGGTCGGGATCTTTGAAGTGCGCCACATAGAAATCGATCTGCCGCGCCAAGGCACTGGCATATCCGCTGGGCAGCGGCTTGCGATAGAGCTCCTGACTGATCTCGAACATTTTGCGGCGCAGCAGACTCTCGTCCAATTGGCACCGGCTCGTGTCCAGCATGAGATACGTTTTGAGCAGTTGATAACAAGAATCGCGATTCCCGGCGCAAATGAAAGGCTGATTGAGCCGCTGTTCCAAAGCGGCCAGGACTGGATGCACCAGGGCGCGCTGTAAGCTCGCAAAATAAATTTTCCGTGTGGGCTGCACGATTTTATCACCCTGATACAGGCCCCAGCGCAGCGCGAGTGGCTCTTTCTTCTCCAGACTTTTCACCAGGACCCGCAAGTTATCCAACGCATATAGGTCACGCGGCATATTTTTTCGCGCTAGAGGTGCTGCGCGCTCACCCGCTTGCTGTGCGGCCTGCAGCAAGCGCTTGTTCCCGTAATAGGAGATTGAAAAACCGCTAATCAAGGTTCCGGCCAGTACAATGGCCACGGCCACACCTACCCATTGCCGTATTTGTTGGCGACGATCAACAGCGGGATGCGGTTGCATCAAATAGCGATCCGCGAGAATCAACTGTGCGAACAGATTTTTGAGAAAAAAACTCTTCTGTTCGCGCCTGACCGGCTTGGGATTTTCCGCAGGCAGGCCTAGGTAAGCGTTTATACTTCGGCCAACGCCATCGACCGTTAGGCCTTCCTGTACGCTGCTGATAAAATAAAAACCTCGCCAAAATACCGGCTCGTGGTTCGGATCGTGCTGAAAAAGTGCGGCAACAAAACTTGCGAGCCGGCGTTGGCATTCCCACCATTGCAGGGGAAAATCATAAATCTTGCGCTTGCTGTCCGCAGTTTCCGCGCCCAGGAGCTTGCTCGACCTCCGCATTTTTAGCACGTGGTGCAACTGTTCACATTCTTGTTCAAAACTCTCTAAGCCTGCTTCGGGTTGTGATAACGTTGACGAAAAGGTGCTACCCCACACTTGTTGGCACGCGGCCTCCCCGAGATCATCAAAGAACTCGATGAAGCCGCTCACCAGATCGCACTTGGTCACGATCAGATATACTGGGAAGCGCGAACCGAAAAGTGCCATGAGCTCGTCGATGAAATTGCGCAGCAGCAAAGCTTGACGCTCGAGCGCTTGCGCATTTGCTGTCAAAATTCCGAACCGCCCGGGTGTGTGCTCCACCATGCTGACCATGACCAGCAAACCCTGAAAAGTTTTTGGCGAGCGCTGCTTGGCCAGTTGCTTGAAAAAGGTGCGCCATTCTTCGAGACTCAAGGTATCGCTGCTGAGATCGACGAAGCGGCCCGAGGCGTCTACCCAAACCGTATCGTGCGTGGAATAGAATTCATAATCCTTAGTTGCAGGCGCGGTCTTTTCTTTTGTGATTTTCCAAGCAGTGTCCCGCGAAGGCTTCATTCCCGAGTGTCGTAACGCCGTGCTCTTGCCGCTGCCCAACGGTCCGGTGATCAAGTACCAGGGCTGCTTTTCAAACGGCCTGCGGCGACGAAAACTTTGAATGGTTTCCGAGAATTGGGGGTTATGCGATTCACGTGGTGGCTTTGTCTGAGCAGAAGAGACAAACTCTGCGTTTTCCGCCGCATCCGTCGGCAGGGGCGCACTCTCCGGCGTTTTTCGAAGGCGGGTAGGCTGAAATTGTTTTGAAGATTGAGGATGTTCCATGGGGTCCGTTTGTGCATAGGCCCTCTTCGGGCTCGTCCACATCAAAAACCAAAGAGCCAAGGGGCCGTTCATCAGACGAAAACTTCGAAAGGCAAAACGTAACTATTGCAAGAATCGTGATGCCTCCAATCATTTTGTCTTTTGAGCTCCTTCTGGTCCGGGCGAGGGTTTCGCCAGTATCCACTCGAGGCGCGCTTTAACGGTTTCCGCTTGGGCACTGAGGCGGTTTTCCAAAATCAAGAAACAAAGCAAGCTTCCCACCATGCAGAGCGCGCAGATAATGCCCGCGGATAACGGGCTTCGCTGGCGCACCTGGGAGGCTCGCTCCCTTGGCCTCCAGCCCGGCGACAATTCCTGTGGCAACGAGAACGTCGTCAGGCCTAGTTCCTGCTTGAGTTCCCAGATGAGTGGATCGAGTGTCTCGCGGTCATTATACTTGCCTTCGAAGCCGAGCAGTAAGCACCAATGAAAGACGTCCAGCAATTCTGTTTCTTTACTCTCCACGCGGCGCAATTGTTCGAGCTTGATGAAAAACTCCTCGCTGGCATTGGTGGTGTTGAAGAGCTCATCTTGCAACATGCGCTTTTCCCAATTGCTTTTGCCGGGCCAGGACGAACGCATGATCGTTTCATCGAGCAAAGCCGTGAGGGCAAATTTTGCCTCGTGTAGATCGACGGGCGGGACACCTCTTTGGGCGCCCTCAATCTCCATCTTGGCAAACAACGCGAGAATTTTTTGGCGCAGATTCCCAGGCGCGCCCAAATCGCTTTGCGTACGCAGCCACAATGCAATGGAAAAAATATTTGTGCACAATTCCGCGAGCGTATGCTCGGTGTTGGGTAAGTTCGAGTTCAATTTTCTATCGGGAATTGACGATTCGTTGCCTGTTCAGTGTTTCGTGAGGCACGCAGGCTTTCAAAATAACGATCGGCTAGGTGAAATTGATACGGCGCGATGATCATCCCCTCGTGCCAGACGATTTTACGTGCGTGAATCATATCTTCTGGCTCATCTGATGTTGGCTTCGAGGCTGAGATGCCGAGGTTCAAGCTTCAGCGTGAAGTTCTGGCCCTGGTGCAAAGCAAAGACATCCTTGTTCTGATTCAGGCGGGGTTTGATATAATTGGCAACGATGCCTAGATATCCCGCTCGCGCCAGCGCTCGCGTCGGGAGAATCATCGTGTTATCTCGAGAAGGGAAAACTGTTATTTGATTTTTCCAGATTAGGTCCTGGGTCAAGATCGCTTCATCATTTTCCCAAAGCTCAAGCGATTTGCGGCTTGCGAAAACGCCGTGCGATCTCAAGAAGTAAATTCGGACTTCGACGGGATGGGCGTAGCCATTTTCATCCAGATTCAAGCGCGGCGAAGAAACAATGTGCAGTTTCGCTTGCCTGGAAATTCGGGGAGGAGAAGAGCATCCAACATGCCACAGCGTAAGGGCGAACACGCCCGCCATAACCATTACGAGTTTTTTCATGTTGATTCCAAGAAGGAACCCATTTGGTGGAATTCCATGCACAGCGGAGTCGAAGCTGAAATCTGGGTATACGGGAGAATACTACTTGCCGGATTCGTCATTTGCGTAAGACGATTCCCATGAACAGTAATCGCGATTTTTGTGAATTGGCCAAGGTTTCACACTCGGAGGGCGGAGGGAATGTGGGGACAAGCTAACAAAGCTAGCGGTTAGGTGACCGGCAAAATTAACTCAGAATAAAATTCGGAAAGTTTTTGGCCTAAAAATTTCCCACGGATAGAAGAACCCCACGGGTAAAGCTATTCTCTGGGGGGTTCTTCAATCCGTGGGTAAAACTTGCTGATGCACAAAGTGCAGCAGCTTTCAGCTTGTCTGAAAGGCTGGCGTAGGACCTTAAAAGTCGAATCCGGCGGGAAAACTTAGATTTTAGCCATAGAATCACACAAAAAGTAAAGAGGCTTTGATGATGCTTTTGAATTGATTATTCCAATGCACTTCCTTGTGATTCCGTGGCATATTATTAATTTGGGGGTTGCGGCGCCAAGTCACTTTCTGGGCCCGACCGCGTTGTGTTTCCCAATAAGAACTGCGCCGCGCGAATCATGACTGCAATGGCCGCTTCCGCTTCCTGCTCGTTCATGCACAATGGCGGGGCGGCTCGTACGATCGTGGCATGGTGCAACGTCCAACCGATCATCAAGCCAGCCTGGCGACAGTTCTTCACGAATCTTTGTGTGGTTGCTTCCGAATCGAACTCGATGGCAAAAAAACTTCCCAGACCGCGAATGTCTGTAATGGATTTATCGCTGAGAAAATGCTGGCGCAGCTCCTGCACGAAGCGCGCACCAAGCTGAGCGCTATTTTCGACCATTCTCTCTTCCCTCAAAACTTCCAATGCCGCCAGGCCGGCGGCGCAGCTCAACGGGTGCCCGCCAAACGTCGTGACATGCGCCAATGGCGGATCGTGCGAAAGAGTTTGCATGATTTCACGGCGACCGATGAAAGCGCCAAGAGGCAACCCGCCTCCCAAGGCCTTCGCAAGGCACACAATGTCAGGCTGAATACTCCAATGGTCGCACGCGAACAATTTCCCCGTGCGACCAAAGCCCGTCATGACTTCATCGGCGATCATGAGAGCGCCAACTTCATCGCAGCGTTGCCGCACAGCCGGCAAAAACTTCGGCGAGGGGATGCGCACACCGGCCTCGCCCTGCACCGGCTCAAACAAAACCGCAGCGGTTTGTTCATCAATTTTGTCTAATACGGAGAGATTATCAAAAGGAAGAAACTCAAAATCACCCAGCAGCGGCTCGAAAGGGTGGCGATAATGAGCGCTCGACATCGCCGACAACGCGCCGTAAGTGTCGCCGTGATAGCCGCCTTCGAAGGCAACATATTCTTTCCTGCCGGTGAATTTACGCGCGGTTTTGAGCGCACCCTCGATCGCTTCGGCGCCGCTGTTGCAAAAAAAGACGACACCATCTTTTACCGGTGAGAGCTGCGATAAGCGTTTGGCATATTGCACTTGTGTTTTTTGCACATATTCGCCGTAAACCATCACGTGTAGATGCTTGCGCATCTGCGCTTGAATGGCGGCGTACACTTTGGGATGGCCATGTCCGATATTCGCCACACCGATGCCAGAGATGAAATCAATATAACGCCGGCCATCGCTCGTGTATAGATAAATGCCCTGGGCGCGATCGATCTCAAGCCCTAGAGGATCCGAGGAAGTCTGGCAAAGGTAAGTGAAAAAATCAATCGTCATTCTCTTTGCTTTCTGGAGAATGGAAGAGCGGAAAGGGACATAGGGTGAAAGGGGGAAAGGGCACCACGATAATCACCCTTTCTCCCACTCCCCCTTCCCCCTTTCAATTAAAAACTACCCCATCACCCTAAGATTCACAACTTGACCCCATACGTCAACTCAAACCATTTCCTATTGATCGCCATCCATGAGAAGAACGGCCGCTGCAGCTCCCCGGGCTCGCAAATGAGGCGGCCCAATGTCTCTTCCGCCTCATCTAGATCGAGCGCCAATTCGGCATATTCGTCGTCCTTGATCTCAACTGCCAGCGCTTGGATTTTTTCAGAATAGTTTTCCAAAGCCAACAAGACTTCATCGAAATGTTTCATCCACAATAAACGCACACAACGAAAGGCTACGCGCTGCTCGAGATCGAATTCTTCTGCGGCCACCACGGTCCACGCAACGTCGGTAGGCTGTAAGAGCGCGATCTTTTCTCCAGCGGCACGCTGCGCCTGCCATGCACCGCGCCATTGCTGAATCATGGCCTTTTCGTCTGCGGACCAATTGCCGGCCGGCCATTTTTGATTTTCTTCCGCCAGAACTCCGGCGAAATGTACGGCCAGTTTTTCTACCTCCTGCCAATGCTCGGCAATCACCATCACCACTTGCGGCGAGAGACACCCTTTGCCGTCGAACATGGCGTGATCATAAACCAGCTTGCGCAGCGTTTGAACCTTGACCCCGGCGGCATGAATGATTGCAGCACTAAAACGATCGCCAAACGGCATCCATGCGCCTTTGACTTCGGATTGCAACCGTTTCATCGTATCGTCGTCGCCGAGGGCGACCACCTGTGGAGACAAGTCCAGCGCCGCCTGCGTGACCGCATGGTTTTCGCGTGGCCAGCTCAATGCCACCAAACGGGAAGCGATTTCAGCATCGTGCCGTGCCAGCGTCGCTAGAATCGCAGGCATGAGATTTGGCTCGCTGCTGGCACTTTTGATGAGTGTCGGAATGCCGAGCAAGGAAAACTGCACCATCTGCTGTATGGCCGCGCCGGGAATATTGCCTGAAGCGATGAGGAACGCCAGCGGCGGATATTTCAAGCGGCCGGGATCTTCGGCGCGCGCTTCGTGAATTTCCTGCAACCAGTTGGTCATTTCGTCTGCGTCGATCACGCGAAAGTGATTGGCTATGCTTTCGTGCAATACCGGCGCGCTCATGCGCGCGTTCGTCTGAAGTAGGTGCAACGCTTCTTCGGCCTCAGGGAATTTCCATCTCTCCCATTCCCGCGCGACTGCCTCCCAAGCCTTCACGGCGCGGTGACGCCATGGTTTTGAGTTTTTGCCGAAGCCAACCGCCGGTTGGCTCAGGGCACGCGCGAGAGTGGCCAGTTCCGCTGGAGAAATATTGCTATAGTCGATTCCGGCCTGCAACAGAGGCGCGGGCACGAAGTATGGTTTTAACATTTAGAGCCTCCTCGCAAGCGGACGCGTCCGAACGGGTCAAACGCCTGCAGCGCTAAATACCGTAGGCAGAATAATTTCTCGGCAGAATGATTTCGAATCATTCTGCCGAGAAATTATTCTGCCAAAAGACTTGCTGAGTTTTATTGGATGATTAGTTCTCCAAGTGCCATGTTCGGTTTTTCAAGCGCTTAACCACGCGCAATCATCTCCGTGAGCAGCGAACATCCTCGCAGCTCCACTCCGCTGGCACGGCCAGCCAATTCGATGCGATCCTTCCAGGCGCGACCCAAATCTTCGGTTTGAATCGCCAGAACGGAATCGACATTGGCGAGATCAAAAATGCGCAACATGCCAAGTTCACCTTCCGGTAACGACCGCAAGGTTTCCGGATCGACGGCGACAACTCGCATCCAGGGCGGCATGAATTTTATGCCCGGCCGTTCGTCCCGCAGCGGTGCGCCGGGCAATGCGCTTTCATAAAACTGTGAGCTCAGCTCGGTCATCCCGTATTCATTCAACAAAGAATACTTTGACACGCCAAAGGCATCGCATAACATTTCTTGAAATTCTTCACGCCTCACTTCTCGTGTGCGGCCCTTATAGCCGCCCGTGTCCAAAATGCGGCTACCGGTAGGCAAAGGCAAACGCAGCCAGCGAGAGCGCATTTCATCCATGCACTGCAACAGATTGAAGGCCGTTCCTAGAATAAAGACCGGCTCTTGCTTGCCCATAGCTTGTTCAGCGGCATGAAAGAATTCGACGCACAACAAGCTTTCCGGTGTAAAGAAAGCGCCGTTGTTGGTTGTGCCAAGTTTGTCGCGCACGGCAGAAAACATGTATCCCAAGGAAGAATTTGGAAAGCGTTCGGCCGTGGGTCCGAGCACAAGCATGCGCATCTTTTCTCGATCCGGCAGGCAATAGGCGCGGAAACTGCGCAACATCGCCGCGCGATAAAATTCCAAAGAACGAAAGTAATGCTTACCGCTGCGTTGCACCGTCGTTCCGCTGGTATGAAATTCGGCAACGGCTTGATCCAGTGGAAAACAGGTCAACGGCACATGTTTGAAAGCGCTGGTGGTGACAGCAGGGATTTCTTGCCAGAAACGCATGTCGTTAGCGGCAGGCGAAGTTTGCTCACAGAATTTCCGATAAACCTCATTGTGCTCGAATTGATAATGGAAGAGCCTTATCGCCAGATCGTTGAAGCGAGTGTCGTCGAAGGAGGCGAGATTTGAGGTTGAGATAAAGTCGAGGATTGAAGATCGTGAATTGTAGATCGTGGATCGTGGATGGTATGACATGTTCAATTTCCGTTTTTACATTTTCAATTCACTATCTCCCATTCACAAGCTACAATCCACGATCCACTCACTACACCGCCTCCACCCACTTCCCATGCGCCTTGATCAATTCAATCAGCCGCGCATCCGCTTCGGCTTCAGGAATATTGCGCTGCACGCAATCTTTGCCGACGTACAGGCTTACCACTTTGGGACCGGTGCCAACGTAGCCAAAATCCGCATCCGCCATCTCGCCCGGGCCGTTAACGATGCAGCCCATTATGGCAATCTTCACGCCCTTCAAATGACTGGTTTGCGACTTAATACGCTCAGTGGTAGTCTGCAAATTGAACAGCGTCCTGCCGCAGCTCGGACAGGAAATGAACTCGGTTTTGGAGATGCGCAGGCGCGTCGCCTGCAATAAATTATAGCTGAAACGCAGCAGATCCGCAGGCCTGATTGCACCTTCCACGACAATGGCATCGCCGAGGCCGTCACAGAACAAAGAACCGACCTGGCTGCTGCAATCCATCATCCAATCTGTCGCTGAAACATTCCCATTTAACAATTCTCGCGGAATTTGATATCGCCAAACCAAAGGCGCGCTGATTTGTTCTTTTTCAAGGTAAGCGACGAGCATGCGCACCAACCCGACTTGTCCGAGGCGAAAGCCGTGCATGGTGACACCGATCGACCAATTCGCCAGCGGGGGCAAAATAGTTTTGAGCCGATGCACCTGCGAGAAAGCGGACTGATTGGCGATCATCTCCGTGGTAAAAACGGCCTGCAAATGGGCGCCTTGTTGCCGTGCCTTTTCCCAGGCATTGGCGGTAGCATCATCGCCAATGTCGTGCATGAACAATAGGATGGTGTCGGGGTGCTTGGCATGATAACCATTCAACTGCTGCCATTCCACCGCGAGGCGTGCAGATTGTCGCGTTGCTTGTAGACAAGTATGTGTACGCTCCAGATTCCAGCTGTCCAACCCGGTTTCCAACCACTCGGCAAAATTCTCAACGGCCGGCTCCGTTTCACCCAGGATTCTGAATTTGCCATAGCTCGCTTTGGGAATGAGCGCGCGCACTTCTTCGACTGCCGCACCATTGTGTGCCAACGAAATGCCCACGCGCACCAATTCTTTTTCACCGAAATGCAAATCCGACATCCCTACGCAGCGTGTCGCCCGTCGATTGTACTCGTAAGGTTTTACGACGTGGGTAAAGTCTTCCGGTACAACCGGAAACTGTGAAGCCAAAACGTCGAGTTCTGGGCGAAAAGTTTCTTTCTTCTCCCCCTCAGCATTGAATTTTTTCACCAGTGCTTGTGCCACTGGAATCTCATAAATCGAATCTTCGGTCAATGACACGCGAATCGTATCGCCGATACCATCTTCCAATAATGAACCGATGCCGACTGCGGATTTGATGCGGCCGTCTTCGCCGTCGCCTGCTTCAGTCACGCCGAGATGGAAGGGATAAGTCATGCCCAATTCATACATGCGCGCCGCGAGCAGGCGATAAGCCTGAATCATCACCTGCGGGTTGGAGGATTTCATCGAAACGACGATATCTCTGTAGGCGTGCGTTTCGCAAATGCGAATGAATTCGAGCGCGGACTGCACCATACCCTCAGGCGTATCGCCGTATCGGTTCATAATGCGATCCGCCAAGGATCCATGATTCACGCCGATGCGCATCGACACGCCATTGGCTTTGCATTTTTTTACCAGCGGGGAAAAGCGCTGTGCGATACGATCTAATTCACCTTGATATTCGGCTTCGGTATACTCGCGTACCTCGAATTTTTTCTTGTCGGCATAGTTGCCGGGATTGATGCGCACTTTTTCCACAATGTCCGCCGCGACCAGTGCCGCATTCGGGGTATAATGAATATCCGCCACCAGAGGCACGCGAATATTTTGCCGCTGCAGCTCGGCTTTGATGTTGCGCAGATTTTCAGCTTCGTTCATCGAAGGCGCGGTGATGCGCACGATTTCGCAACCCGCATCATAAAGCTGAATTGTTTCTTTGACAGTCGCTGCAGTATCCATCGTGTCGGAGATGGTCATGGACTGCACGCGGATGGGATTATCGCCGCCGATGCCCACCTCGCCTACTCTCACTTCGTGCGTGGGGCGCCGGCGGTAGAAGAAAGGATGTTCGCAGAATTTCACAGGTGTTGTCATCATAAGCTGTTTTCAATGAATCGAATATAACTTTTAACTTCATCCAGTTTTTTCAGCATGACTTGACAAATATCTTCATAATTGAGCTTTTCATAATCATGCGCCAAGAAATTTCTAAACCGCGATAAATTTTGTCGCTTTTCATGCGCTCGCTACAGTTCTCGCGCAAACTTTCCAAAATGCCAACGTATTCAACAATGCTCGCTATTTTTTTGGCAATAGCGTCCAAGCGCATGTCATGCGCCTACGAATAGTTGCCGTTGATATTGAAAATCAAGTAATTTGTGATGTGCCATTACTTCAAAAAGCTCGCGCCGGTCAACATCGCGATCCAGCAGCACTACCCCTTTGTCAATAATCGCATTGAGCAGATAAAGATTTTCGAGGCGATCCAGAAAAGTCACGTCCAAATTTTCCAAAGCCATCTTCTTGCTTAAGCGTTGAATAATTGCCAGTCGGTCATCCAGGCTCAATTCCCTTGCGGGATAGACCGCTATATCAACATCACTCAACGGCGAAGTCTCACCGGTGGTGGAGGAGCCGAATAAATAGGCGAATAAAATCGCTTGTTCTGCGACAAATGCCTGTTTTAGCTTTTCGAGATTGAGAGAGCGCACGGTATGAATAGCTTACTCTACTGTAAATGGGAATTGGGTGGACGCACATACAGTTTTATTGGCTTCGTGCGCCACAGTCAATGTATCAAAAGGAAAAGAACATTAGTCCGTCGCCCGTCAACAAAGAAATAAAATAGCCTATCGGGTTTTGAAAATCAAGGGGTGAAATTGCCATGGGAAGAATGCAAGTCACGTAACCGTCCGGGCGGTTCGTTAGTTGATGCAGATATGCCAATCGGCATGTGGCCTCTACTAGCGACCGCCCGGACGGGTACCGGTTACTTCGCGCCAATCAGAAACTTCTCCAGATCGCCATCTTCATTTGTGCCGTATCTCGCGACAAAGTCTTCATACTCCTTTGCGGTTGGGAAAAATCTTTCGCGATAACCCGGCAGATACAATTCGCCACAACGCGCCTCGATAAACTCCAAATAGTTTGAGAACGGCCAATCGCGCAGATCTGTAACCAAACCATCTTTCTTGGGGTTGACATGAATGTAACGACAGAGCAAGATCTGATAGCGTTCGCTGTCAACGTGCACATGTTGAAAGCGTTCATAAAAGAGCGGGCCGTGGCGTCGGTAACGCTTGTTGATTGCCTGCACGTAGCTCTGCTGAAGCTTTCTCATGAACGCAGAGAGATTATCGTGCTTTCGCGGTTGGAGCATGAAATGAAAATGATTGTGCATCAAGCAGTAAGCGATGACGTTTATCGCGAAATTGTGGCAATATTTTTTGAGCAGGCGTAGAAAATAAAGAAAGTTGTCGGTTTCGAAGAAAATTCGCTTGCGATCCCAGCCACGATGATAAATGTGATAGTATTCGCCGGCTCGAAACTCGATATGACGGTAAGGCATTGGTAGGCCCTCCAGTTTTAGCGTCCCGTTTCACTACGGGCGTTCAACCGTCCGGGCGGTCGCTAGTAGAAGCAGCAGGCCCATTAGCACATCTGCATCAACTACCGAACCGCCCGGACGGTTACCCCAGTTACATGTATTTCTCCAGCACCTCCTGCACCGCTTTTCGATCATAAAATTCCTTTACTGATTCTTCAGCGGTGAAAAGATTGAAGCCTTCTTTTTCGACATAAGTCAAATTGCGCATACCTTCGGGGCTGGCGTCGAAGCGGCCGTCGGGGAGGAGGTCGAGCCAGGCGCCGGGGCCGAAGGCGTAACGGAAAAGAAAAGTTTCGCCTTTATCCACATCCCAGAATTGCAAGCGGCCCGCTGCGCCGGCTGCCACTAAGTATTTTCTATTGGGCGCAAGGCAGATAGTGTAGACCGGGCCTAAATGGCCTTCCAGAACTTGCAGGCATTTGCCGCTTTTCACCTCCCACAGCCGGACACTGTTGTCAGAACTCCCGCTCGCCAGCTTTTCTCCATCCGGCGAAAATTGCACCGACCATACCGTATTCTGATGCCCTTTCAGCGACCGCAGCAGTTTGCCGCTTTTCACCTCCCACAGCCGTACACTCTGGTCATAACTCCCGCTCGCCAGCTTTTCTCCATCCGGCGAAAATTGCACCGACCATACCGTAT